>JAEZBW010000618.1 GCA_023426765.1 Bacillota bacterium | reverse complement strand
GCTTTGTTTTCATCCGAAAAATCGTCAACATTGAGGTTTAATACCTGGAGGACCTGATATGAGCGGTATTTTTCCCTTTATTCTTTTATTCATCCTTATCATGCTTGTGCTATATTACCTTATCACTGCATTCTCAGGTAAAGAGGACACCATTCTGTCCAGGCTGGAACGTATCCGGGAGGACGGGCAAGCTGAAGAAGAAACCATATACAGCAAGCCCTTCAGTGAAAGGGTCATCAAACCGGTGATGGAAAGCGTCGGGAAAAGCCTTTTGAAACTGGCGCCCACGGAATGGATCCGCACCATGGAAGAGAAGATCATCATGGCTGGAAAGCCCAAAAACCGGGGAGTAAAGGATTGGATTACCCTTCAGGCCATTTTTATCCTTATTTTTCCCGGAGGGGTTTTGTTTTTATTGTCGCAGATGCATGTACCGTTGAAGAACATATTGATGATCGTGTTATCCATTACAGCAATTATCATTATATACCCCAATATGACGTTAAACTCCAAAATCCGCGCGCGGCAGAAAGAAATTTTAAAAAGCCTGCCCGATGTAATGGATTTGCTGACCGTCAGCGTAGAGGCGGGATTGAATTTCGATGCCGCGCTGTCAAAGGTGGTTCAAAAAATGCCCGGCACGTTGTCCAGGGAATTTGAGACCGTTCTGCAGGAAATCAAGGTAGGAAGAACGAAAAAGGACGCATTATATGATATGGCCGACCGGTTGAATGTACAGGATCTCAGAAGCTTCATAGGTGCGGTGGTTCAGGCCGATCAGCTGGGCGTCAGCCTTGGCCGGGTGCTGCGTATTCAGGCCGAACAAATCCGGCTGAACCGCAAGCAGCGAATTCAGGAACAGGCGATGAAAGCCCCGGTAAAAATCCTGGTACCGATGGTCATCTTTATTTTTCCCGTTCTTTTCATTGTATTGCTGGGGCCGGTAGCGCTGAATCTGATCGACATGTTCTCAAACTGGTGAACGCAAACAGTGGGAAAAAGTAAACTCCATCCCCCGGAATTTGAGTTTCTTCACTTGTATACACCCGAAAAAACGCAGAAAAAAACCGGCTTTGTTAAGCCGGTTTGGCTGCGGACTAAGGATTTGAACCCTAACAAAATGAGCCAGAGTCATTCGTGCTACCATTACACCAGTCCGCAACGCTGATTTCATTCATTCCATCCCTCTGGCCGACAGGAATGTGCAATTGCATTTCTTTGCAACGAAATTTATTATAACCTAATTTTGCACCCAACGCAAGAGGTTTTTCATGCCTCTTGCGGATTTTTTTATTCTTATGTAAACTGCCAAGAAAAGGAACACCGCTCAGGAACTCTTTGCATCTCTGCCAACCGCTCCTTTAGCCGTCACCCAGCAGGACGCTTGCTCATATAATAATCAAGGAGAAAATGGAGCGGGAAGCTGGTAAGACATGGAGCTTCTAAAAAAGGAATTTAACTGGGCAAGGCCATTGGTTCCGTTAAAGCAATCAAACATAACAGCACTGGCAGTGCATCATATGGAACATATGACCGCGGGAATGGATGAAGTCCACCGATGGCATCTGGCTCGCGGGTGGAAGGGATTTGCATATAATTACTGGATTGATTACGACGGGAACATATGGGAATGCAGAGGACTGAACAGGGGAGGAGCCCTGGAGGATCCGCATAACGATTATGCCCTGTCCATCGGCTTTCAGGGGGATTTTGACTTATTGGCGAAAATGCCGCGCAAGCAATATGTCGCGGGTGTTAAACTGATTCGTTACCTGAAAAAGCTGATTCCGACCATCAGGCAGGTGGCCGGACACAGGCACTGGCAGGAGAAAACCTGCCCAGGCATCTATTTTCCATTGGAGGAGATGATTCGATTGGCAGAACAGCTGGAGAAAATGAAGGATTATGATGAAGTCGCATCCTGGGCGGAGGATGCTATAATCAATGTCATTGAAAGCGGGATCATGATTGGTAATGATGAGGGCTATTTCAAGCCCAGGGATTACATCACCCGGCAGGAAGTGGCGGTAGTAACCGACAGGTTGATGAAGCTTGTTCTCTCAAGCCTGCAGAAGTAAAACCCAGGGAACGCAAAAAGAGGGCAGAAGCCCTCTTTTATTTGAATTTCGATTAACGTTAGTACTGCCACAGCAGTCATAAAATGTATGGGAATCTCTGCCGGGCGATGTTTTAGTATTACCCTAAACGCGAACAATCCAGTCCATGGTATCGGGAAGCTTTCCATACTGGATGCCGGTCATGGTGTCATATAACCGCTGGGATACAGATCCGGTTTTACCGTCACCGATTTGAATGGCATGGCCGTTCCAGTTCAGTTCACCCACAGGTGAGATGACAGCCGCGGTACCGGTGCCGAATACTTCCTTCAGCAGGCCCTTTTCATGGGCTTCATAAACCTCCTGAATGGTGATGCGGCGTTCATTGGTTTCGTAGCCCCATGATTTCAGCAAATCCACAGAGGATTTTCTTGTAATACCCGGAAGAATGCTTCCTGTAAGCTTTGGCGTAACCACTTCGTTGCCGATGATGAAGAAAACATTCATCGTACCAACTTCTTCGATATATTTTTTTTCAATTCCATCCAGCCACAATACCTGCGTATAGCCCTTCTCC
>JAEZBW010000578.1 GCA_023426765.1 Bacillota bacterium | reverse complement strand
TGGTTCGCCATCATGAGCTGATTACAGAAAAAACAGCCCATAAGCTGGTAGAGAACGGCCTGAAAAAAGCAAAAATTCGTTCGGTATTAACCTGCCGCTCCAGGACCGGTGTCTGTGCTAAGTGCTATGGACTGAACCTTGCAACCGGCGAGGAATGCAATGTTGGTGAAGCCGTAGGCATTATCGCAGCCCAGTCCATCGGTGAACCCGGTACCCAGCTGACGATGCGTACGTTCCATACCGGCGGTGTTGCCGGAGATGACATCACCCAGGGTCTTCCCCGTGTAGAGGAACTGTTTGAAGCCAGAAAACCGAAAGGTCTTGCGATTATTTCTGAGATCAGCGGTACCGTTGCCCTCAGGGAAACCAAGAAAAAGCGTGAGGTTGTGGTCACCAATGACTCCGGCGAAGCGCACACCTACCTGATTCCCTATGGTTCCAGGCTGAAGGTGGCCGACGGCGAAGTGATCGAAGCCGGTGACGAGCTGACCGAAGGCTCTGTGAACCCGCATGATATTCTGAAGATCAAAGGCATCCATGCCGTACAGTCCTACCTGCTGCGCGAGGTGCAGAAGGTTTACAGGCTGCAGGGTGTTGATATTAACGACAAGCATATTGAAGTCATTGTCCGTCAGATGCTGCGCAAGGTGAAGGTGGACGAAGCCGGCGATACCAACCTGCTTCCCGGCAGCCTTGTGGATATGTTTGAATTTGAAGAGGCCAATGCAGAGGCACAGAACAACAACGTGCGCATGTCCGAAGGCAAGCGGGCGCTGCTGGGTATTACCAAGGCGTCTTTGGCAACCGATTCCTTCCTGTCTGCCGCATCCTTCCAGGAAACCACCCGGGTTCTGACCGAAGCGGCCATCAAGGGCAAGATCGACCCACTGCTTGGCCTGAAGGAAAATGTCATCATCGGTAAGCTGATTCCGGCCGGTACCGGCATGAACATTTACCGCGACATCGAGGTTGAGGCAGGAGCACAGCAGTCCGAAAATGACGACAAGGTATTTCTTGAAAAGCTGTAAAAGCAAATAAAGCATAAAACAAGACCGGCAGAGATTGCCGGTCTTGTTGCATGAAAAACCATATGATCAGGCTGAGCGGGAAGCCTTCTTCATAAACTTGGAGCATGCTCTCTTCATGCTTCCGTCGCATTTTCGCACCGAGAACATGCTGCAGACGCCGTAATTGCTGTTATGGAAATCGGGCATGAAAGCGAAGTACAAACAATCCGAGCAGCGATAATCCATCTGCCGCTGCAGCGATTCCATATCAAAAGCCATGAACCTGTTGCAGCAGTAACTTGGGGATACCACACCCTTTTCACGGCACAGGATCTCATTTCGAATACTGATGGGGATCCCCCTGATACAATTTTTACAGATTTTGTCCGGCGACTTTTTTCTACCCATGACGCTTAAACTCCGGTTCCTAACCCCATAATGTTGATGAACGCCTGCGTTTTATCGGATTTATGGCGCAAGCGTTCATCGAGATCATTATATCACAGCCTTTTTACCAAAACAGAATACGGGAAATAGTAGCGGATATTTTTCGCAAGGCTCTGGAAAAAGGCCAATAAATCAGCTAAAATGAAAGCAATGCCACATCATTGGAACAAAAATAAAATATCGGCTGAGTGAGGGAATATGAAACGGACTCTGAACAGCTTTCAGTTGAAAGTCATCGCGATTACCCTGATGGTCATCGACCATACGGGGGCTTTATTCTTCCCCCAGGTGATGTTTCTGCGCATCATCGGCCGGCTATCGTTCCCTTTGTTTGCGTTTTTAATCGCACAGGGTTTCTTTCACACCCGATCGGTGAAAAAATATCTGCTGCGCCTGGGGGTTTGCGCGGTTGTTTTTCAGCTTCCGGACTGGTTTTCGACGATCTATTCGAAGCTGACCAATAACCCATTCTTTGGGGCGCATTATGTGCTGAACATCTTTGCAACGCTTTTCTTTGGCCTTGCAGCCATCGCCCTGTTTGACAGGCTTAAGACCAAAGGCCTGATATGGTCATGGCTTGCGGCAATCGCCATGGCGGTTCTGGCGCAGGTGACCGGTGCCGATTACGGAGCGTATGGCGTCATGTACATGCTGATGTTTTATCTGTCCGGCACAGATGTGAAGAAGATATTTATCGGCATTACGCTGCTTCACGTTGCGTACGGGGGTTATGAAGCAATCACGAGCCTTATACGTACGGGCTATCCCGCATTTCCCCACGCGATACAATTGTTTTCAATTTTTTCAGCATTTTTGGTTTCGAAGTATAATCATGAACCGGGCCGCAAAATGAAGTTTTTCTTTTATGCCTTTTATCCCGGGCATATGATCCTGCTATATATCATTGATGCCCTGATACGGTGAGACAGAAGTGGGTGGTGATGCGATTGCAAGCAATCACTTCCGTTGTTATAATAATATCTATGTAAGCAATGACGCTAAGAGAGGTGCTGAATGAATAACATTAAGATCTACCGGGTGAGGTTCATACCCATGGAAGAAGTGGATA
>JAEZBW010000510.1 GCA_023426765.1 Bacillota bacterium | reverse complement strand
CACCCTGGGTAACCCCCATGATGTGCCAGGTGTTCGGAACTGCATGGCAGAAAGTATGCACCCTGCCCAGCGGGTCGATGCTGACCTTGTCGGTATAGGCAAAAACAACGCCAGAGGTACCAATGGTCGAAGAAATAACGCCTGGTTTAACGATTCCGTTTCCAACAGCGCCGGCAGCCTGGTCGCCGCCACCACCGACAACAGGGGTTCCAACCTTCAGACCGGTTAATTCTGCACCCCTTTGGTGTATGGTTCCGGTGACTTCCTGTGATTCATAGACCTTGCCCAGCATGGATTTATTAAGCCCCAGCTTTTGCAGAACCTCGTCACTCCAGCAGCGATTCGGTACATCAAGCAGCTGCATTCCGCTTGCGTCGGATACTTCTGTTGCGAACTCACCTGTCAGCTTGTAACGCACATAGTCTTTCGGCAGCAGGATTTTTACTGCTTTATCGAAAATCTCTGGTTCATGGTTCTTCACCCACATGATTTTTGATGCAGTAAAACCAGTTAAGGCAGGGTTCGCGGTGATTTCAATCAAGCGCTTCGCACCGATCAGCTGTGTGATCTGCTCACACTCGGCACCGCTGCGCTGATCGCACCAGATAATGGACTTGCGCAGCACCTTGTTGTCTTTGTCCAGCAAAACCAATCCGTGCATTTGACCGGATAAACCTACGCCCTTTACATCTTCGGGCGATACGCCGCTTTTTGCCAGAACATTCTTAATGGAAACGTAAGTTGCCATCCACCAGTCGTCCGGGTCCTGTTCAGCCCATCCGTTTTTTGGCTGGTAAAGGGGATATTCCTGAAGATCACTGGCCCGGGTATTTCCCAGTTCGTCAAAAAGAACAGTCTTGGTGCCCGATGTGCCAATGTCTACCCCTAATAGGTATGCCATACTTTTCACCTCCGACTTTTTAAACTTAACTTAATAAGCCTACATTAATAAGTCTATCCTATTTTCAAACAGAATTCAAGGCAAAAGTATAAATTTTCTGCTTGAGTTTTTTTTCGTTATGCCTTATAATAAGTTTGCTGTCTTTGACGGGGTGTGGCTCAGCTTGGTAGAGCGCTTGGTTCGGGACCAAGAGGCCGGAGGTTCAAATCCTCTCACTCCGACCAGCAGAAAAGGACTTACATATTTTAATGTAGGTCCTTTTCTTTTTGCCTCCTGGTCCCGGGCCCTCGTGGCGGTCGGTACTTCAAATCCTCTCACTCCGACCAGCAGAAAAGGATCTTAAATCTCTGAAACTTGAAGAAAAATGGTTTTCTGCATATAACCCCTATTGGGTTATAATTGGGTTTTTGTAAATAATAGACCAGCCGCAAAACGGCTCAAATAGGCGTTCTTGACAAATGTGATCCGAGCCATGGTAAGGATGTGGTCATCAGTTCGATTCAGATTGGCTTTTATGCAGTAATAACTTCGTCTCCCCTATCTCTTTTCAAAAAAACCGTCGATTCCCGATATGTATAGCACGCCGTCGATTATTTCTGCGGTATATTCGTTTTCATCCTGTGTAAACATCAGAATGCCGTCACGAACCTCGTACATTCCGCTTAACATGGTAGAGTTGATGCTGCCATCATCGTTCATGCCTGCGGTCACAATAGCGTATAATCCGTTATCTCCAAACTGAATGGCGTCGTTTGTAGTCATATTGGACCAGTTTCCGACGAATGCTTTGTATGGAGCATCTTCGAGCCTTTCGTCACCTTTCGGATAGTAAGTGCCTTCTGTCCCTTCCAGGTTCAGCCCGCCTTCTCCGGTCGCCGTCAGGCGTTTTTGCTCGTCCTCTGACCCGATTAGCAGATAATCCGGTCCTTTGATGAAGCTTCCCGAAGAAAAACCAAGGGGATAGGTCAGCATATAGTCAGCCTCCGTTATGGTAAGCCAGCCAAACAGAGAATTATTTTCCCACTCTCCGAGATAAGTCTCCATTGGAACGGGCATGGCTGTAAATTTCTCCAGGATGGCGGTATCCGGCTCGCCCGGCTGTTTTAAAAATTGGATAACACCCTCTATCACCATACCCGGGTATGATGGAAGCTGGCCTTCGATAACAAAGTCACCTGCGTCGTTCTGAGAACCAAAAAGAAGCATTCCCTGCCGGGACTTAAAAATTCCGTCTCCCGAGGGCTCCGGCGTTCCTCCTACCGGCACGGAGTACCACTCGTAGCGCCCGTCTTCGTAAAGGAACAAAGCACGTCCGTCTGAAACTCCGCTGTAATAGACACCCGCATATTCCGCTGAATTATCATACTCCACATTTATTGTTTCATTCTTTTTACCACAGGCCGCCAGACACAGTATAAGCAATAGAGAAATTAATAACATTGAGCGATGAATTTTTTTCATAGTGTTCTCTCCTTAAAAGCCAGATTCACTTAAAGCCATTGGGGGAGTTACCTTCCATGCTCATTATTGCACTGTAAAAATAAAAATAGGCGAAGGTTACAAAATTGTAATCTTCACCTATCAGTATAAAAATGAATCGGGTTTACTCTCAAAGATGACACTATAGAGGTACTGAGGAACTTAATTCGCCTCTTGGTTCCAGCGGTCGAGGTGGGGGACAGCTTGGCCTCGTTATAGTTTAATATGATCAGATGCTGATGAGAATGGACCCGGAAGAACGTGAACACCACGATGGTTTCCAAAGAAGTCCGAGTCAAAACGTATTGGCGTTCCGTCCGAACTCTCATAGTATTGCTCCGGCTCGAAGGCTTTGCCGAGTATTTCGGTATGAATCATCCGGGCATTGAAGCTCTCAAGGTAATCGAACATATTTGTGTTCAGATAATATTGACCGTCTTTTTCCTCCAGTTCAACCCTGATTTCCTGATCATTTTTTTCAACTACAAGACCGTTCACTTCATTTTTCCATGGTTTCGCACCGTTTAAATACACATTTCCTTCGCTCCAGATCGGCAGATAGCCAAAATGTACAGGTTCCAAAGCTCTCATGTCCGGACGCCGGGAAAAGTCAAACTGTGCTATCCATTCATCGTAGGTTGGATACTCATCGAAAACATGTGTGCCGACTGCTCTGTTTTCCAGGATAGCTTGTTGTGCATTCTGGTCATAATAGATTGTATAGTCTTCAGATGGCCATTTCTGAACAAAAATATTGTTACAGAAATGGTTGTCACCATGAAGAATGGTCATAAAGCCCATCACTTCAGTTCGGTGTGGTATGTGATATGGAGTATAGCGCCAGGTGGTTCCTCCACCAACACTGGTAAATGCACCGCAAATGAGGTTATGAACCAGAGCCACACTTTGTGTGGCAAAGCGAAGACTGGCATCTGAGAGAAGAATATTATTATCGATCAGTGTTGGGCCATGGCTGACTTCCACAAATATATCCTGAGACATCATGCCTCCCGGAAGATTTTTCGCATACGATGGGCGCTGGTTATCATGCAGCAGGTTCTGTGTAATACGTGTGCCCTGTGCTTCCCAGTCACACCAGATTCCCATCGTACAATGGTGGATATGATTGCGGCGTATGAGCACATCAATGGCTGCATGCATTTTGATCCCTGAAATTTCTGCCCCGCCAAGCTCCATCATGTTATTAATATGGTGAATATGGTTGTCCTCAATAATACTAAACACGCCGCCCATACGGCCAATAATGCCGCCCTGTTCGCAGTGGTGAATGTTACAGCGGCGAACGATGTGGCTGCCAACTTTCTCCTTCAGCCATCCGTGATACTGGCCGCGGCATGCCGCATCCCGTTCCATCTGGGTTGGACTCTTGACTTGTTTATATGTAAAGTAATGATCGTTGTCCGGATCAAGATATTTGCCCAGAGAGATACCGGCGCACTTACTGTTTGAGATTTCGCAATCTTCAATGATCCAGCCTTTACTCCAGTGAGGACCGATCATGCCATCCTGAAAAGCCGCAGGCGGCGCCCAATTGGTGGCAGCTTTATCGATTATAAATCCACTGACCGTATGGTAACCAATGCCGGTTATAGAAGGCATAAAACACCTGCGGCGGACATTTATTTCTACATTTTCGTTGTTTGGATCCCGGCCCTGGAAATTGGCATAAATGATCGTTTCATCAGCATCTGTGTTTTGCTCGGTATACCACTTATAAACAGATTCTTCCGGAACCCAGCTGCATTCATAAACATCGCCTTGAATACACTCTTCTAAAGTCGTGGCTTCATACAGCGCCTTATCATTTATATAAACACAGCCGGTATGTTTATTCGGTGTCGCAAAATACCAGTCTCCATATACTAAAGTTGTATAAGGATTGTATTCACCGAAAACACTGTTTGCAATCCGGCATACCCAGACATTTTCTTTGTAATGCTGCCAGGTTTTAATCTGTTCCGCGCCGGTGATCACTGCACCAAGAGGTGTTGTACTGGAGTAAGTGATACGGGCATCTTCAGTACCCGCGTGAACCGGATCTACATATTCCCGGTAAACCCCGGGTGCTACCAGCACTTCATCACCGGGAAGCGCCAGCTTCGCGGCATCATTAATCCGCCGGAATGGTCTCTCAATGGAACCATTGCCGTCTTTCACGGAATTTGCGTCGACATAGTATTTCATGATAACCCCCTCAATTGGATCATTCATTTCAGGAACAATCGCCTGATAGGATTCATTTTATCACACCAAACAAGAAGACTCCATCCTCTTATGTTGGAGAGTTGTTTATATACAGCTATGTGATTTTGCAAAAACTAAACAAACCTGCACTTCTCATATAGGTTTGTTCAGCTTATTGTCCCGGTTTAACTCAAATAATTCAACCGCATTCTGCATTCGGTTTACAACATCCACCTTGAACGGGCACCTGCTTTCACGTGCTCTGCATTTTTGCATCGGCGTTACCGGTATTTGTTCTGTGAAAACCGCACCCCCTGTATAGGTCTTCATTGCAACTACTCCTAACTCCTCTGCAGCACAAAGGTGAATAAACTGAAAGAAGTGGCAGGCTTTTATGTAGGCTGAGCTTAAAATATCTTACATTGATAATTCCATAAATTGTTTTTAATGAGTACATTCTTTTGCCAATAGTTGAACGAATATGCTCCTGCAGACGTCAATACTACCTTATCCGTATGATCACCCTCTGATCAATCAGGTCAAAGGTAACCAATAGCCCGCTTTTCCATATTTGATCGGAATTGATTTCAAGCATGATGGGATATGGCAAGCCATCAGCCTGAGCTAAATCGTTCACTTGAACAATCTGCTTTAGCATGATTTCCCGGGAACCAAGTTTAATAGAAACATCCGTATAATTTTGTGACCTATCTGATAAAGAGTCGTTGAAAGAAATATTACAGGACGGATTATTAATGTAGGAATAGTTTTTCCCGGTATCCATGTAAACCATCACCGGTTCGCCGTTATACTCCGCTTCGAAAAAGGGCAGGAAAAATTGCGATTGATTTGTCGGCTTATGTAACGGAAGAATAACATATTTTTCAGGATCAAGTTTGGAAGTATCGATGGGATTGCTGCTCACGGCTATTCTGTGACCCGGATAATCCAGTGTAATTACCTTTGACTGAAAATATTCCAGCCCGATGATGCCATTGAATTTTTTCGATGAAAACATTCTCCAGTCTGCAATTGAAGTTTGAACATCTTCAAATACCTGAGTGAAAACAGCCATCTCATCGATCTGCACATTTTTACTCCATCCACGGTGAGAGCCATCCCTGTTCAACTCTTCGATCTCACCCAAAAGCTTATAGCTGATTTTGTCGTTCAGTTCTGTGGTGAGCGCTAATCCCGATCCACAACCTGTATCAAACAGAAGTGTATATTCAATGCTTCCAATCGAAACGGGGATTTCTGGACAAGTATTATGAAAAGTCATTGTATAAATTTCATTCTCCTGGTACCCAAAATCTTTAATCCAGGACTTATCTGCCGTCCATCTCCGTATGTAGTATGTTCCGAAATATCCGGCTGACACAAAGACAACAAGAATTATACACACCTGGACAATTCTTTTTTTTCTCAGCACTTTTCTATTTCCCCCTACACACTAAATCTACAATACCATCTTGTTTTATTTTCTTAACTTGTTAGTTACTTACAGGTATATTATTACATGATAAGAACAGCGATACAATTATTTTCTCTAAATCTCTTCTCGTCCTGTATTGAAGTTATTGATAGAATGTTAGAATATTGCATGTATAAAACCGTCCTAAACGATTTCTTCTCGATGTTTACATTCGCCCTCCTGTATCACTTTAACTGATGCAAAAAATACGATATACTTATTCTGTCACGCAGAGGAACTGTCATTGAAAACAGGAGGGTTTTATGGATGAACAATTAACATTTGCCAACCGGGAGGAGTTCAGAGAGTGGCTTACGAATAACCATGCTTCCAGCAAGGGATTCTGGATGGTCTTCGGAAAGACCGCCGATTTGCACACCGTAAAGCCGGAGGAAGCCTTGGAGGAAGCCTTGTGCTTCGGTTGGATCGATGGTCTGATAAAGAGTGTTGATGAAACCCGGTATATCAAAAAATTTACACCCCGGAGAAAGGACAGTATATGGTCTGAAAAGAATCGGAATACAGCCATGCAGCTTGTGGAAAAGGGTCTGATGACCGATGCGGGGTTAGCAGCCATTGAACAGGCAAAAGGAACAAACCATTGGGATGTCCCCAAACAAGAGCCGATGACAGAAGAGCAAATCGCGATATTGGCTGAAGCCCTGAAAGGTTATGAACCGGCATATTCCAACTTCATGAAGATGTCTTTTTCGGTGCGGAGAACATATACGCTTCTTTATCTGGATGCTAAATCAGAAGCTACAAAAAAGAAGCGTCTGGAGCAAATTGTCGGAAGGCTGAATGAAAATAAGAAGCCTATGTAGCTTGGTTTTTATCTCTCTGTGGAAGATATAAACGTATCGGTCTATTCCCCAACACGTGTTTTTAGCCATAAGGGCTGAAGTACGCTCCGCGGCAGAGGGCTTAGGATCATCTGATAAACCAGTTTTTACAGGGGTGTACCTGATTTCGGGTACACCCCATTTCACTCAGGGCAAAACTATGGTTGACTGCCTGCCAGAAATCGCTTGATCGTCTTTCCCGGCCAGGTCAGCATCTTCTTGAACAAGGTCAGAGCCAATGTACCCGACTTTTTAACAAAGTGAATAAACATCCCTTCGCTGCCGAAAGGATTGTCTTCCACCAGATAAGTCCAGGTAGAGGATGGCCCTTTCAGTCCTTCCTTTTCAAGGTCAATCCCTTTTTCGGTGATCTCAGCTTCTTCAAAACTCCTGATAATTGCTTCTTCGGTGGTTTTCTGGTGCTCATTGAATAAAGGAATTATGGTCATATGAAACTCATCCATGGGGTTTTTTCCAGCAAAGCCGGTCAGATGGATGCCTTCGCGGATAGAACTTACCTCTTTCAAATAGTAAGCCCAACCTTCATTCAGGTGGTATAGCACAATCTCCCGTTCAACCCCCTGCATCACCCCTTCTCCATATGATTTCTGGAGGGACTGGAAGCGGGAATGGGTTCGGAGAATACTCCCCTTTCCCTGAAGTACGGCTTCCTTCTGTTCCGATATGATCCGCCTTTGGTGTTCCAGGATATAATTATACTTTGTCAGGTTTTTTCGAATTTCCAGGTTCTGGCCTTCTATCACTCTTTGGATATGCTCCACCGACTGTACGAAAGCTTTTTCATCAATTGGGTTGTCCTGGCGCAGGTCTCTATATTTTTCGGGAAGGGCATTGATGAGGCCGAAGCGTTTAAACAGCGGATCCTCAAGGCTGATAAGAAACCTCGTCGTTCCCGGGTCTCCCTGCCTTCCGGCTCTTCCCCTCAGCTGATTGTCAATCCGCCTGCTTTCATGCCGGTTTGTACCGATCACATATAGGCCCCCCAGACCAACCACCGCGTCCCGTCTTTCTTCATTCCTTCCGCCAAGACGGATATCTGTGCCCCGGCCGGCCATATTCGTGGAAACAGTGACTGCCCCAAAATCTCCGGCATCAGCAATCATCTCGGCCTCGGCTTCATCATTCTTAGCATTCAGAACCCGGCAATGAACTTTCTTTTCCTGCAGCAAAGCCGATAATCTTTCGGATTCCTCAACACTGGCGGTGCCTATCAGGATGGGACGTCCCGTGGCATGAACCTTGCTGATTTCATCGAGAAGAGCCTTTTCTTTGGCCTCCCTGTGGGTGAAAATCAAATCGGGTTCGTCGGTACGAATGCATGGATGGTGTGTGGGGATCTGTACAATATCCCTTTTATAGAGGCTGATGAACTCATCCCGTGAAGTTTGTGCAGTGGCAGTCATGCCGGATAGTTTTGTGTACAGGCCCATGTAATTCGCAATCGTAATGGTATCCAGGATTCTCCCTCTTTGACCGGTGGTAATCCCTTCCCTGGCTTCCACCGCTTCCTGAAGGCCGTCGGGCCAGTGACGTTTTTCGGCAATCCTGCCTGTAAACTCATCCACCAGTTCAATCCGGTTTTCCCGAACAATATAATCTATATCCCTCTTTAGTAGGACACGGGCATGCAGAGCGCAATTGATCAAGGTTAGCCATTCATAATTCTGTTCTTCATAGAGGTTGATTCCTCCCAGACTTGCTTCAACCTTTTTCAATCCTGATTCTGATAGGGTTACATTGCGCTCATATTCATCCAGCTCATAATCGGCAGTATTTATTGATGAAATGATTTCTGCAGCCCGCTTTGTCCGGTCTTCCCGATCCGGAGTATTGCCTGCAATGACCAGCGGAATTCTGGCTTCATCGATCAGATTTGAGTCGGCTTCGTCTACGATAGCATAGTTGTAACCCCTGTGTACCCTGCCTTGCAGATCAAAGCATCTTTGATCCCGCAAATAATCAAAACCGGCTTCTTTCGCGGTTACATAGGTGATATCGGCCTGATAAGCCTTTTTTCTGGTATCCGGGCTCATTCCCTCCTGGATATACCCTACCGACAAGCCCAAAAATTCATAAACAGGCCCCATCCATAAGGCATCCCGTTTAGCCAGATAATCGTTAAAGGTGAGAATATGGACA
>JAEZBW010000443.1 GCA_023426765.1 Bacillota bacterium | reverse complement strand
TACCCTTCGTACTGCCGGACATAGACAAACTGGGGCTTCCGGCTGAAGTGAAAAAGCTGTGCGAGCTTTCAAGAGGGCTCGTTTTGGTGACCGGACCAACGGGCAGCGGTAAATCCACAACTTTGGCAGCGATGATCGACCACATTAACAGAACCCGCGCTTTAAACATTGTGACGGTGGAAGATCCTATCGAATTCCTGCACAAACATAATATGTCAACCGTTCGTCAGAGGGAAATCGGAATGGACACCCATTCCTTTGCTGCAGCGCTGCGGCATGTGCTAAGGCACGATCCCGATGTCATCCTGATTGGCGAAATGCGGGATCTGGAAAGTGTGAGTATCGCGCTGACAGCGGCTGAAACCGGGCATCTGGTGTTTTCAACACTGCATACCCAGACAGCGCCGTTAACGATATCCAGAATTGTCGATATCTTTACAAGCGACAGAAGGAACCAGGTCAGGCAGCAGTTAGCCGGTTCTTTGCGGGCGGTTATTTCACAGCAGCTTCTGCCAACCGCCGATGGTATGGGACGTACCGCTGCCGTAGAGTTTATGCTGGACACCCCGGCTGTGAAAAGTTTAATCCGGGAAGGAAAGGATCATCAGCTGTACAGCGCCATACAAACCGGTCAAAGCTATGGCATGCAGACCATGGATGCCGCCCTGGTGCGGCTGTGCCAGAAGGGAATCATCACAAGAGAAACTGCCATTGAACACTGCATAGAATTATCCGAGGTGGAAAGAATGCTTCGGAATTGGATATAGGATCATCCCGGAAAATCGGTTTATTCATCATGATATGATAGTACGAAATGCCAGTGGAGATGGCACATGATGAATAAACAAGCTATCAGAATAGTCTTTAAGAGTAGGGGGAGCTTATGCCTGTTTACAATTATGAGTCCTTCAATAAACAGGGTGAAAACATAAAGGGAGTCATCAGCGCCGATAATGTATCTGACTGCTTAAGCAGGCTGAAGGATATGGGCTTGACCGTTCTGGAAGTAAAGGAACAGAAGCAGTCGCGTTTTTCCGCCTTTTTAAGTTCAGAAAAGAAGGTAACTCTTGGCGAGCTGAGTATTTTCAGCAAGCAGCTGTCTGCGATGATATCTTCCGGAATTCCCATCACAAGGTCTCTCTATACATTAAGCAGGCAGGCCAGCAATGCAACATTTAAAGCAGCGCTGGAGGAAATCGCAAAGAACGTTGAATCCGGAATGAGCATCACCGACGCATTTGCGGCGTATCCAAGAATATTTCCCGATATTTACATCGCCATGCTGCAATCCGGCGAAATGGGCGGGATTTTGGAAGTCACTCTGAAAAGACTGGCCGGGCAATTGCAGAAGGAAAAGCAGCTGAGGGACAATATCAAATCAGCAACCTTTTATCCCCGTCTGCTAATGGGTGTTGCTTTATTATTAACCATCGTTATGGTTGTTTTTCTCGTTCCGGTTTTTAAGTCCTTCATTCCTGAGGGTGCAGAGATACCTGGCGTTACACAGATAGTGTTCAATCTGTCGGATTCCATCCGAAATGGCTGGTATTTCTGGATTGGAGGGATTGCTGCACTGGTTGCCGCCATCATGGCTTTTGTCAGCAGCAAGTCCGGAAAACAGGTTTGGGACAGGATAAAGTTTAAAATGCCCATCTTCGGGGATCTGATCCAAAAGTCGGTCATCGCCCGCTTTTCACGGACCCTGTCAACCCTGATGGAGGGCGGGATTCCGGTCATTCAGGCGATGCAGAGTGCTGGCCCGACGGCAGGAAATATCCTGGTGACTGAAGCGGTCAGAAATGCCGCCGTCAGCATTGAAGAGGGAAGAAGTATCGCGGCACCACTGGAGGTTAGCGGTGTATTTCCGCCAATGGTTACACAAATGATTGCTGTCGGCGAGGAAACAGGTGCATTGCCGTCCCTGTTGGATACTATTGCAGAGTTTTATGAAGATGAAGTGACCACCATCACCAAGGGGCTTTCATCCCTGATTGAACCGATTATGCTGGTGACGGTAGGGTTAGTGGTCGGCGGTATGCTGATATCGTTGTATTTGCCGATCTTCTCATCCATCACGTCATCGGGATATTGACAAAACAAAACACATCAGCACGGGAGTTAAAAATATGGGATTACTAAAGCGATCTTCAGTTGGAATGGAGATTGATGCAAAAGAAATAAGAGTTGTATATCTGGAAGGGTCTGCCGATAAGCCGGTTACCTGTGTTTTTGCGCGGCATCCGCTGCCTGAGGGCATCGTCAGGGACGGAAAGGTCGCAAACCCTGCGGAGCTGGGTGCGGCGATCACAACCCTGTGGGCGAAAGAAAATATTAAATGCCGGAATGTCATTCTGGGTATCAATAATCAGGATGTTATCATCCGGTTTGCTGTGGTTCCCGCCCTTTCAAAGGACAAGCTGAATAACCTGATACATTATCAGTCTACCGAATACATTCCCATTCCGATCCATGAAATAGAACTTGACTATTCTGTCATTGGTGAAACGACCAATAACTCGGGGAACGCGCTGAAACTGCTGCTGGTAGCCGGCAGAAAGAACATGCTGTATGACTTCATCACGGCATTGGAGGCTGCACGGCTGAATATTACGGATATTACGGTGTCGATGCTCGAAATGGTCAGGCTTGTGCCCGGAGAACGGCGCGAAGAACCGCTGCTTTGCATCAATCTTTCGAACGATTACGGAAATATCGTGATTCTGAACAGGAATGAACCCGGCATGGCCAGGACATTTTCCTATCCCGCAGGGCTGCAGACATCCCTTTCAAAGCTGACCGGATCAGACCGGTATGATGGATATGCAGCGCGCACCGAAGCGTTGGATAAAGTCAACAGCTACCTGGCCGGTGAAATACGCTCCTCTGTTCAGTATTACCGTAACCAGGAGCCTGAACTGGTTTTCCGGCAGGCATATGTAACTGGAATCTATGCAAAGGTTGAGGGGCTTCTTTCCGGAATTCAGCAGCTTCTGCAAACCGACATTACGCTGTTGGATTTGAACATGACACAAAAAGCAAAACTTGCAGATGCGCAGGCGTCTTCCGATTATACGGTTTGCTACAGCCTTGCGCTTCGCGGACTGGAGGTGTGACACCCATGAAATCCATCAGTTTGCTGCCTTCAGAATATAAAAAGATGAAAAAGTCGGGCAGAAAAAGAGAGCTTTTGGTGGCTGCCCTGGGTATTCTCACCCTGATAGCCGTATTTGCCTTTATCATCATCAAGATTATGTCTTCGATCCCCGGTGAAAAGCTGAAAATGCTGAAGGCAGAAAATGAAAATCTGCTTCGGAGCATTCAGGCATTGGACTATTTGAATGAACTGGAAGAAAGCATTGATAAAGAGGCGGCCCTCGCGCAAAAAGCGGTGGGAAACCAGGCGGACTGGCTGACGCTGTATACTGCAATCAGCACCATTACTCCGGATGGAATCCAGTTTACTTCCATCTTTGCCGAACCTGAAGAAAAAAAGCTTACCTTCATTATACAGGGAAGTGCGCGTTCCAACACGCTATTGGCTGACTGGATGGAGCGCATGAAAGAGCTTCCGTATTTTTCAGGAACGGAGTTATCCTATGCAAGAGCTTCAGATGAGAGCGGCCAATCCTTTTTGTTTGAAATGAGAGCAGTCGCGAAAAATGAGCAACCCTTTAAATTATTCGAGGAGGCAATGGAATGAAGAAGAAGAACACTTTGCAATTAGCGCTGATCATTGTCTTTTCGCTGGTTTTTATCTTTTTTGCTTATTTGATCATCCGGGAAGGGCTTTTAATCGGCAGGCAAACGGCCGAAATAAACAGCATAGAGTTTCTGATTGGAGAAAAACAGGCTGTGCTTCAAAAAATGAAGGATGCCGAAACCCGGTCTGCCGGGCTTGAATCACAGATTACGATTCTTCAGAAATTAATTCCTGAAGAACCCGGACAGAACCATTTCCTGGTTTGGATTCATCAAATATCCACGGAGGCTTCCTTGAAGCTTTCGAATGTTTCTTTTGGCGAGACGGTCAAAAAAGAAGGTTATGCGGAGATGCCTGTCAGCCTTTCTGTTCAGGGAAGCTTTAAAAGCCTGCTGAAGTTTCTGTCAAACCTGATGTACAATGAAAGACTGGTGCGGGTGGACGACATTGACCTTACAGACAGCGGAGGCAGCCTGAGTATAGAAATAAAAGCGAACCTGTTCAGCAAGCTGCCGTCCGAAGGCTGATTTACACAAAAAAGCGAGGAGTTCAACATTGGCACAGGAACAAAGAGGTTTTCTTGGAACCCAGCTGATTAAGCTGGGGAAAATAACGGAAGAACAGCTGGATGAAGCGCTTGCGCAGCAAAGAAAGCTGGAAGAGCAGGGAAGCAAGGGAATGCTGGGGCAAATCATGGTGGACATGGGGATTTGCACCCAGGAAGACATTGCTTATGCCATGGCGATGAAATCCGGGTCGGTTTTTTTCTCTCTCAGCAATCACACCATTGATATTCAGGCGATGAACCTGATCTCGCCGGAAGCATCCGCAAAATACAAGGCCCTTGCCATTGGCTTTGAACAGGACAGACTTCAGGTGGCTTTGATGAACCCGAATGACCTGATCGCCCTGGATGATCTGAGAATTCTGACCGGTTATGAAATCCAGCCCGTTGTGGTGCCCGACAGGGAATTGTTCAATGCGATTAAGAAATATACACAGGACAGCGTGGTGGATCAGGAAAAGGAAAATCTGAGTGACGCAAAGTCTTCAGATGAAGCTCAGGAAGATGATAAACCGGCCGTACAGCTGGCCAACCAGATTTTCAACCTGGCCGTGGAAGCCGGCGCCAGCGATGTTCACATCGAACCGCAGGAGGTTCTGCTGCGGGTACGGTTCAGAATTGACGGAGTTCTGCATGAAATCATGCAGCAGCCCAACAGGGTGCATGCAACGCTGGCCTCCAGAATCAAGGTGCTCGGCGGAATGAATATTGCTGAAAGGCGTGTCCCGCAGGACGGCAGAATCACTTTGAAAATTGAGGGAAAAACCATTGATGTCCGTGTCGCGTCATTACCCTCGGCATACGGGGAGAAGCTGACATTGCGTCTTCTGAACCGCAGCAGCAGGCTGATCACCTTAAGCGAGCTGGGCTTTCCCGAAACCCATTTGAAAAGTTATACAGAAACCATACAAAAGCCTTATGGATTCATTCTGATTACCGGGCCTACAGGTAGCGGAAAAAGCACAACGCTGTATGCTTCTCTGTCAAAGCTGAATTCGGTGGACAAGAACATCATCACCCTGGAGGATCCCATTGAAAGAAGAATGGACGGCTTAAACCAGATTCAGATGAATTCCAAAGCCGGCATGACCTTTGCCTCCGGGCTGCGATCAATCCTCCGAAGCGACCCGGACATCATCATGGTGGGGGAAATCCGTGATTATGAAACAGCAAAGATTGCTGTAGAATCCGCATTAACCGGCCATCTGGTGTTGTCAACGCTCCATACCAATGATGCGGTAGGCGCAATCTCCAGGCTGGGAGACATGGGGGTTGAAAAGTATCTCACGTCATCTGCCCTGGCCGGGGTGGTGGCTCAAAGGCTGATGCGGGTATTGTGCCCGAACTGTAAGAAGCCCCATGTGCTGACCCGGGATGAAATTATGAAAACCATACCGGATTTCCCGCTGCGGGATGATGAGCAGGAAGTGACGCTGTACCAGCCAAGAGGCTGCATGCTCTGCAATCAGACCGGATACAAGGGGCGCGTCGGAATCTATGAGTTCATGCGGGTGGATGAAACCATCCAGAGAATGATCATGACCGGGGCATCCACGAACGATATCAGCAAATATGCCGTCAGCAACGGGATGATCACCATGCGGATGGATGGTTTAATCAAGGTGAAAAAGGGTATAAGTTCATTACAGGAATTGCTGCGTGTGATGATTTAACCACCGGGAGCCACGGGGGTTTGCATCATGAGCAGCAGAAAAAAGTGATTCCCGGGGAGGTGAGTGGAATGCGAAAGCTGCTTCAAAATACAAAAGGTTCAACCTTGACCATAGTCCTGACCGTGCTTGTTGTGGTGATCATATTCAGTGTTACAGCGCTGACAATCGGATCGGCCAGCATTAAGCAGGCAGGAAATCAGGAGTTGCGGCTTCAGGCATATTATCTCGCACGCTCCGGGGCACATGCAGTGGCTGCTCATATTATCAAAAAGGCAGATTCATCTACTGATGCTGTAATGAACACCTTCCTGTCAAATTTGATTACCACAGGCACAAGTGATGCCTTTAAGCTGGATCCGGATGATACCGGCGAGATAAAGGTTACCGTCACCAAGCCCTCGGATACTCTGATTTTGGTGTCTTCAACAGCCACTGTTGGCAGTACCACGCAAACGGTTGCTGTAGATATCCTGGTTGAGAAAGCCGCTGGAGAACCGTTTAGTAAAGCCGTGTATTCCATGGGCCAAATGAAATTAAACGGGAATGTGGAAGGACATGTTGCCGGATTGTCCAATATAGAAGTGGGCTGGAGCACCAACATCAATGGAACGGTCTATTATCCGTCGGATGCGGTATTGTCAACACCTGCGTATTACAATAATAATGAGCATCTTAAAGGAAGTCCGCCAATATCGAATGATGTGGAATCCTTCAGTTATTCACCTGTCGATTTCCCGTCTTTCCCAACCTACCAGAGTCCTGCAAATAAACTGGATTCGATTACTGTCGGAGGTTCAGGTTCGCAGACAATTCAAAATGATGTATGGTATCAAAACGGGATTTCTGTGAGCGGAAGCGGTGTTTTAACAATTAATAAGACAGGGAACAGAGTGATTCGGACCAGTTCGCTGAGTGTATCCGGTGGGGGGACTCTGACAGATACAGGAACAGGTTCTTTGACAATCATCATAGATGGTGAATTTTCCATTTCTGCCCCTGTTACCTTTAATCTTGGAGATGATGACATCAATATTATTACAAATGATTTGAAAATTACCTCCAAAATCATTGTAAACCGGACAAATGGGAACAAAGGAAAGCTAAACATCTATATTCACAATGGCTTTAATAAATCGAGTCCCAGCTGGTTTGTCATCAACGAATCGGATAAACCGGTTGAAGCGTCAAAAAGCGTGAATATTTATTATGCCGGTGCAAACAAGCTTACAATCGCAAATGGCGCACAATTAAACGCGACGCTCCATATAAAAACTGCCGATTTGGAACTGAACAACGGGAATGGTTTTGTAGGTGATTTATTTTCAGGAGGAAAAAACATTCTCATCAGCGGTGGTTCCAATCTCGACTCAAAATTTATCTACGCACCCGCAGCAGCTGTAAAGGTAACCGGAGGTGCTGTTATTGCAGGCTGTATCGTTTCGGATTATTTTGAATTGGAAAATGCAAAAGTGATTTTTAGAACGGTTGATATTGAGCCAGGGGATGTATCAAGCGGTTCATCCGGGAAAACAACCTATAAGCTTGGAAAATGGTATTAGGATCGCCGAAGGGCCTAAAAGGGGGGGAGAAGCGTGCGGTTACAATTTATAAAAGATAAAAAGGCGATGACAGTTGCTGAAATTATCGTGTCTGTTTTCATTCTTGCTTTAATCGCAGCGATTATCCTTCCGGGGCTGCTTTATGGGTATCAGCAGGTTCATGAATCCGGAACGAAGAATACCAAAGTTCTTGCGGTTCAAAAGGAGCTGGAGAAGGAACTGGTCAACCCGGGCGATACAGCCACACCGAAGACGATCCGTATACAGTTCGGCAGTATCTTTTTTGATGTGGAAGGCAAGCTTGTTGAAAAGGAAGAGGTTTATGATAAAAGAGGCAGCAAAGCGAAAGCAAAGGTTTTCATCCCTCAGGAATAAGCTTCATCCTGCCGGAAATTCCGGGTTAACTCTGATGGAGCTTGTCATTGTCCTTGCGCTGATGGTTCTTGTGATTGGAATGGTTTATTCATTCTTTTATTTTATCAATAACTCATTCCATCGGGGGGGTGATCAGTTTCAGCTTCAGTCCAACATCAGCACGGCAACCGAGTTCATTTCGGGAGAAATCCGCAATGCAACAGAAATTGAGATCGTTCCGGTTTCATTTTCTGCAGATCCGCTTTCTCAATACATCTATATTGAAAATAATGTCCTGAAACACAGGAATGCAGGAACGGTGACAGACAAAAGCGAGAGTGTTGTTACAAGCACTACTCTGTTTACAGTTCGCAAGGATGCCACATCCGGCAGATACTATATTACTATCGATCTTCAGGGTAAAAGAAGAGACGAGGATTATTCTCTCAGTGCAGACATTCTGCTGAATAATATCAGCAACGTCACCGGAACCATGTCCGGCAACGCAATTCGATATAAGCGATAATTTACCAAGGAACCTGTCCCCGCGGTAAATTGGTACCTTGGCAAAATTAAGCCAAGGTACCTGGGCTCTGCCCGGTGGTTTAGGTTTCGATCCTGGATTTTCTGAACTTTGAAGGAGAAATGCCAAAATAGCGCTTAAAGGCCTTGCAGAAGTAATTGGTGTCGTTATAACCGACCTGGCCGGTGATCTCCCTGATATCCGAATCGCTGGTCATAAGAAGCTCCCTGGCACGCTCCATTCGCATTTTAAGCGTATACTCATAGATAGTGTAACCGAACTCGTTCTTGAAAAGTTTCAACAAATATTCCTTGCACAGGAAACAGGTCTCTTCGAAATAATTCAAAGAAATGTTTTCGTCCAGGTGGCTGTCGATATACGACTTAATCCAGTAGACCTGCTCCTTGTTCTTATCCTGGCGATTCATATACAGCTTGTTGTACAGGGCGTCAAAGATGGAGGTGATGAACTTCTTCAGCCACTCCACATGATTTTGCGGAATATCGGGATAACCGTATTTGTAATATCTTGATAACTCATGCTCCATGGAGGTCCCAAGATGAAATGCAATGTTACTGATCACCAGCGCAAACTCGACGACAATCTTACGTGTGTCGTCAATGGAAAAGCTCTTTGTCACATCAAGCAGGTTGAAAAACTCCTGGATGGTGTTTTTATAATGATGCATGTTGCCGAACCTGAAGCTGTTCAGAATCAAATCCTTTCTGTCCAGGAAGAAAAACTCAATATATGGCCTGATATTCGGCCTTTGGACAAGGTCCATGTTCGTTCTCTCCAGTTCAACAAATTTCTGCTTTGTGTTTTATCCGATATAGACATTATATATCAAAAAAACCGGAAGTTTAAACAAAAAACTGCGGTTAATTTTATTCAAAATCAGTAAAAAATTTATTTTAATCAATTTTTTACCCCTAAAATTTCAATATCTTCTGTTTTTCCTTCCTATATCTTGGTATAAAATAAATACATTGTCTATTATTGTAGGTGATTTTTGCCTTCTATCGAACCAGCTCATTTCAACAGACAGTAAATAACATTAGAAGGGGGAGAATATCAATTAGCAGCAATATTGAAACATTCAAACGACTTCTGATTCAAAACGGAATTCTGTCCATCGAACAGCTTCAGTCTGTTCAGGTAAATATGGCGGATAACGGTAAAGATTTTATCGATTCCATTGTCGAACTGGGATATGCGGAAAAACCCAAATTGCTGCCCTTGCTGGCCGAGGCCGAAGGGGAAGAATATCTCGATTTGACCGATTATGTCATCGCCGAATCCTGGGTTCCCAAACTGCTTGGGGAGAAAATATCCAGGAAGTTTGACATGCTCGCACTGGAGAAAAAAGACGATGTCCTTGTCGTTGCAATGAAGGATCCTAAAAATATATTCGCTATTGACAGCGCCCACTTAATGACATCCATGACCATACAGCCGATGATGGTGGATGAGCTGCTTCTTCGTGCCAGGCTGGATCAGGTTTTCGCCGAAGTGAAGGTTGAGGAACCACGTGCGGCAAATGCGAAGAAAATGTCTGCACCGGAAGCGGCAGCCCTGTTCAGGGAAAAAATCGGCCAGATTCTGCTTGCAGAAGGGCAAATAGATGAAAAGCAGCTGGACACGGCCCTGGAAATTCAAAAGGAAACGGGCAGGGTTATCGGCTCCATTCTCATGCAGGAAGGCTTTATTTCCAGAGATCAGCTGTACAGGCACCTTGAACAGCAAATAGGGGTTCCCTATGTCAACCTGGAAAACGCGGAAATCCCGGATGATGTCATTTCTCTTGTCAATCGAAAAATTGCAATAAAATATCACCTTATTCCACTGAATTGTGATGACGATATCCTCACAGTAGCCATGACCGACCCGTTGAACATGTTTGCCATCGACGACCTGCGGCTGGCCACGGGCCATGAAATCAAAGCCATGCTGGCCGATTCCGAGCAGATTGAGGAACTGATCCCGGTTTATTACAAAGAACCTGAAATCATCCCCGAACCTGTTGTGGAAGAAAAAGAGGAAATCGTTCCCACCATCAACTTCGAAGAAGAGATGGAAAAGGTGAAGGAAGAAATTGAAGTTGAGGTTCAGAAAAAGGAGACCGAGACCACAGTTAATATCAGTGATGTTGAAAATGCCCCCATTGTCAGAATGCTGAACATGATCTTCAAAAATGCCATCGACAAGGGCGCCAGCGATATTCACATCGAAGCCTATGAAGACTGTGTCATGGTTCGCTTCAGAATAGACGGCCAGTTGGTCGAAATCATGAAACAGGATAAAAAGCTGCAGCAAATTCTCGTTGCCCGGGTGAAGATCATCAGCGGCCTGAACATTGCTGAAAAACGTCTGCCTCAGGACGGCAGAATTGCGCTGAAGATCAACAACCGCAATTACGACTTCCGTGTATCGGTTCTGCCCACAATGTTTGGCGAAAAGGTGGTTATCCGTATCGCCGACAAGGAAGGCTTCAATAAAAACAAGCATGACCTGGGCTTCTTCGATGACGATCTCGAAAAATTTGAAAAAATACTGTCCAACCCGCATGGTATCGTGTTGGTAACCGGGCCTACCGGAAGCGGTAAATCCACAACACTGTATACCGCTCTGCGTGAACTCAGCAAGCCCACCGTGAACATTCTCACCGTGGAAGACCCTGTAGAGGCAACCATTCGCGGCATCAACCAGGTACAGGTGAACACCAAAGCCGGTATGACCTTCCCCAATGCGCTGCGCTCATTCCTGCGCCAGGATCCGGACATCATCATGGTCGGTGAAATCCGCGACGGGGAAACTGCTGAAATTGCCATCAGGGCCGCAATCACCGGTCACCTGGTATTAAGCACCTTACATACGAATGATTCCATCAGCTCCATCAACCGCTTGATTGACATGGGTGTCGAGCCATTCCTCATCGCATCATCGCTGGTGGGTGTGGTTGCACAGCGTCTGGTCAGAAGGCTGTGCCCGCATTGCAAGGAAGAGTACACCGCCACCGAACGTGAAGCGAAAATTCTGAAGGCCGGCAAGGAAATCAACCTGTACAAGCCGGTTGGATGCCCTGCCTGCAACGGCACCGGCTATAAGGGAAGAATCGCAGTTTATGAGATCCTTACCATCACCGATGAATTGAAAGAGCTTATCTCAGCCAATGCCACGGTCGGGAAGATGAAGGAAGTGGCCCTGAAAAGCGGCATGAAGACTTTGGCGGCCAATTGTTCCCGCCTGGTTGTTTCCGGCATCACATCGCTGGAGGAAATGCTGAGCGTTGTAGCGGTCAGGGATTAGGTGGAGATAACGATGGAGCTGAATGCTTATTTGCAACAGGCAATTGAAAACGAGTCCTCCGACTTGCATATTTGCGCCGGTCTGCCGGCTGTTATCCGCAGACATGGGTCATTGTACTATCTTGATGATACGGTTATGACTAAGGATGACTGCATGACGCTTGCAAAGCAGTGCCTTTCCAAGGACGAGATACAGGAACTGATCGATGTGGGGGAAATCGACTTTGCTTATGCTCTATCGGGCGTTGGCAGGTTCAGGGTAAATATATTCAGACAGCGAAACTCCTATGCGCTGGCCTTCAGGGTAATCAATACAACTATTCCGGACATCAAAGCGCTGGGGTTGCCCGATGTATTATATTCACTGGCTGAAAAGCAAAGGGGGCTGGTTTTAATCACAGGCCCCACCGGA
Organism: Bacillota bacterium; assembly: GCA_023426765.1. Classification (GTDB taxonomy): domain Bacteria; phylum Bacillota; class Clostridia; order DSM-8532; family DSM-8532; genus JAAYJG01. Next base: position 2,177 of record JAEZBW010000443.1, on the reverse strand, counting down.
AGCGGTAAATCCACCACGCTGGCTTCAATGATAGACTATATCAACAACACCCGGCGGCTGCGCATTATCACCGTCGAAGACCCTATAGAATATCTGCACAAGCATAACCGAAGCATGGTCAACCAAAGGGAAATCGGTGCAGATACAAAAAGCTATTCCAATGCGTTAAGGGCAGTATTAAGGGAGGATCCCGACGTCATTCTGATCGGTGAAATGAGGGATCAGGAAACCATTGCCGTGGCATTAACCGCAGCAGAAACCGGTCACCTTGTTTTTTCAACGCTGCATACGCTAGGCGCTGCAAAGACCATCGACAGAATCATCGATGTTTTTCCGCCCCACCAGCAGTCACAGGTTAGAAGCCAGCTGTCCACGGTTTTAGAGGGGATAGTGTCACAGCAACTGATCAAGAAGTTAGATAATACAGGCCGCGTGGTTGCAACCGAAGTGATGACCATTACGCCCGCCATTGCCAACATGATCCGGGAGTCCAGGGTGGCACAGATCAACAGCACCATCCAGACCGGAAGTGAATTTGGCATGCACTCCATGGACAGTTGTATTGCTTCATTGTTTAAACAGGGTTTAATATCCTATGAGAACGCATACCAGTACGCCATCGATCCAAACGGGTTGAAGAAACTTCTGGTTGTTGTCTGATAAGGGTGAGCTGATAAAGGGGGTACGCATTAATATTATGGCTATTATGGATTTGTTTAGCAGCGGTTACATTTCAATTGATATCGGATTCCGGTATTTGAAGATTGTACAGGTTAAAAAATCAAAGAATGACATGTTGGCAGTCATGAACTTTGGGATTGGCGACACGCCGAAGGGTTGCATCAAGAACGGCGCCATCAGCGATAAGGATAAGGTTGTCAATGAAATCAGCAGAGTGATCAGGGAACATAATATTAATGCCAAGGAAGCAAAGATAGTTATGTCCGGCACGAATATCCTTACCCGAATCATCATGATTGACAAGGTACCCGACAGTGAGGTTGATAAAAAGATCTGGGAAGAAATCAAAGAGACCATTCCGGTGGATATGGATGCCAACCGGATTGACTATAAGATTCTCGGAAACATCACCGTGGGCGGGGAAGAAAAGATCAAGGTATTTGTTACGGTTGTATCAAAGAAGATTATCGATAACTATATTGAAATTCTAAATGATTTAAAGCTGAAGCCCATGGCGGTCGATATTCCTTCGAACAGCGTATCAAAGTTCTTCCAGTTGGATATTGATCTGGGCAAGGACAGTATGGCCAAGCAGGTGAAATTCCAAAAGCATAAGAACAATACCTTTATTGTCATCGATTTGGGCTCTGAAACCACCATCATTAATATTCTTAAGGATAAAACACCGGAATTCAACCGTGTCATCCTGAAGGGCAGCAGCAAAATCGACGCGCAGATTTTCCAGGATCTTGCTTTACAGCCCAATGAAATGAATAAGGCCGAGCTATACAAGAAAATGTACGGGCTTTCAAACAATACATCTCCGGAAACTGAGTATTTGTGTTCCCTGGCCGCAAGAAAGGTGATGGATTCCATCATAAAAGACATTAAAATGTGTATCGATTTCTATATGACCCGCTGCAGCGGTGAGCACCCCAGCAAGATCTTCCTCATCGGCGGGGGCTCACAAATGAAAGGAATCCGCGAATACTTCGAAGAACAGCTGGAGCTGCCCACTTTCCAGATCAATGTGGCAAAAATAAAAGGGCTGGAATTCAGCCAGAACCTCGACACCGAAAGGCTGAACTATCTGGTAAACGCTTTGGGCGTTGCTCTGTAACAGGCATACGGGAGGCAAAGATGCCGGTATTTAATTACAAGGTAAAAAATGCAGAGGGCATGATATTATCCGGAGAAACAAAACTGGAAAACAGGGACAGGCTGCTGGAACTGCTAAGTCAGAATGGCTACACCGCTGTAGAGATCATCGAAAAAAACTTTGTAAATGATATCTCCCAGATTAAGCTCTTTAAGAAAAAGGTGAAGCTTGTTGATCTGGTTCAGTTTTGCCGTCAGTTCTCCATTATGCTGGAGGCAGGAATATCGTTAGCGGGTGCTCTGGATGTTATTCGTGAGCAAACGGTAAACCCCACATTGAAGGAATGTCTGGACGATATGTACAGCAATATTCAGAAGGGTCTTTCGTTGTCTACGGT
>JAEZBW010000415.1 GCA_023426765.1 Bacillota bacterium | reverse complement strand
AAGCTTCGTCATGGTGAAAATTTTGGACAGCCAGCAGATGGATTTAATTGGGGAGGCCATGTTCAATGAATCTGCCGAATAAACTGACAGTGCTCAGAATTTTGATGATTCCATTTTTTTTGCTATTGCTTTTACCCATCGGGGAAGGGCTTCTTCTTCTGGTATCTGCGCAAACCGGCAGAATTCTTGCCGCCCTTGTTTTTGTACTGGCTGCATTGACCGATTTTCTGGATGGCGCTATTGCCCGGAAACGCAATTGTGTGACAACCTTTGGAAAATTCCTCGATCCCATCGCCGACAAGCTTTTGGTGGCTTCTGCCCTGATGGCGCTGGTTCAGCTGGGCGAAATCTCCGCATGGGCTGTTGTGATCATCATTGCCAGGGAATTCATCGTTCAGGGTGTCCGGATTATCGCAGCAACGGATGCCGTCGTCATCGCCGCCAGCATCTGGGGGAAAATTAAAACTTTCAGCCAAATGATCGCCATTGTGCTGCTTTTAATTTATGATTACCCCTTCTCATTATTCACTTCATTCCCCGCAGGACAGGTTCTTTTGTGGATCTCCGTTGTTTTAACCGTAACTTCAGGGTATGATTATCTGAAGGCAAACTGGGACAGACTAAAGAACTGAAAACCCGCTTGCATTACCCTGGAAAATAGTATATACTGTTTAGCAACAGGGAATATTATCTGGTAATAACTCAATAAATACACAAGCAATAAAGCCGCTGTGCAGGCTGAGTTGTTCAACCAGCCCCGGGCAGGTTTAAAAAGCTGTAATGCTTCTGCTTTGGAAAACGGATACGAGTCGTTCGGTTGAACAACATGGGAAGAAAGGTGTTTTTGTTTGAACAAAAGCTCATTGGCAAAGAAAGACAGACAAAACCGACTGGTGGATAAAATCAAGGAAGATCCGTTTATGACGGATGAAGATATTGCAGAATACCTGGAGGTGAGCATCCCAACCGTTCGCCTGGACAGGTTGGAGCTTGGAATTCCCGAATTAAGGCAAAGAATCCGGGATGTCGCTTCGTTGAACCATCAAAAGGTCAGGGCGCTGCATGCCGATGAAATCGTCGGGGAACTGGTTGAAATACAATTGGGCATCAGTGGTATTTCCATTTTGGATACCACCGATCAGATGGTTTTTGCGCAATCCAAAATCGTACGGGGACATTACATATATTCTTTGGCGGAATCTCTGGCTATCGCAGTGATCGACGCCGAGGTCGCCCTGGTCGGGGTGGCGAACATTAAATACAAAACACCCGTCTATGCCGGCTCCAGGCTTGTCGCTAAGGCGATCGTCCGGCAGACCAGGCAGCGGAATCATATCGTATGGGTTTTTATTTCTTTCAGGCAACAGGAAGTTTTCCGTGGGAAGTTTATTCTGGTTTCGATTGGAAACCATGATGTGCAGGAAAACGAAAGCTGAATCGTCACATCGGTAAAGATGACTGAATGATGCATTGAAAGCAACTTGAAATGAACATTCTTCAAATGATAGAGTCTGCATCTGTGCATGACAAACTACTGAGGAAAGGCTGAGTGAAGAATATTGAAAATAATGGTAGACGCGATGGGTGGGGACAACGCACCCGATGAAATTATTAAGGGTTGCATTGAAGCGGTAAAAGCCAAAGGCGGCTTTGAAGTTGAACTGATAGGGTTGGAAAGTGAAATCGAAAGGGTTTTGCGGAAATATCATTATCCTCTGAACCGTATCACCGTCACTCCGGCGTCTCAGACAATCACCAATGAAGACAAACCGACCGATGCAATCCGCCACAAGAAGGATTCGTCGCTGGTGATCGGGCTGAACAAGATCAAGGAAAATCTCGGTCAGGTATTTGTTACAGCCGGCAGTACCGGTGCACTTCTCGCCGGAACCCTGCTGATAGCAGGCAGGATTCCCGGTGTGTTAAGGCCTGCGCTGGCACCGATCGTACCATCCCTCGCCGGAGGCACGATGATCATCGATGCAGGCATGAATACGGTATGCAGACCCATGAATTACGTGCAGTTTGCCGTGATGGGCTCGGTTTTCATGCAGCAGATGTTTCACAAGGAAAACCCTCGGGTGGGGCTCATCAATGTCGGCACCGAAGAGGAAAAAGGAAATGATACCCTGAAGGAAACCCTTCCGCTGTTAAAAAATTGCGGAGTGAACTTTGTTGGGAACATAGAAGGCAGGGATGTTGCAGAAGGCAAGGTGGATGTGGCTGTCTGCGACGGGTTTACCGGCAATGCCATGCTGAAAATGATGGAGGGCACCGGAAAATACTTTATGCAGCATCTGAAACGGATATATAACTCCGATTTGTTTACGAAGATATCTGCTTTGCTGGTGAAAGCGCATCTGAAAAAGCTGAAGGACAGCGTTGACCCCGAAACCATCGGCGGCACGCCCATTCTGGGCGCGAACGGCCTGATATACAAGTGTCATGGCAACAGCAAGGCCAAGGCGATCCGCAATACCATTCTGAACGCATCCACGGTGACAAACAGCACTTTTATCGATCAAATCCGAGACAGGTTAGCGACCATGGAGGTTAAACTGAATGCATGACTTTGGTGTTGGAATTCTTGGAACGGGAAGATTTCTGCCCGAGAAGATATTAACCAATCAAGATCTTGAAAAGATGGTAGACACCACGGACGACTGGATTGTTCGGCGAACAGGGATGAAGGTCAGACACCTCCTGGACGAAGGGGTTCCTTCCTATACCATGGGGGTTGAGGCAGCAAAACAGGCCATTCACGATGCAGGTCTTACACCCGCAGACATAGACCTTGTCATTACGACAACCGAAGCTCCGGATTATCTGACGCCGTCCATGTCCTGCCTGATTCAGCGCCATATTCACGCAGATAATGCCGCGGCGTTTGATTTGAATGCAGCATGCACCGGGTTTGTCTATGCCATGACCGTAGCAAAGCAATTTATTCAGACCGGCTATTACAGGCATGTCCTGATTGTTTCCAACGAAGGGCTAAGCCGTATTGTAGACTGGAAAAACAGAAACACCTGCATCCTTTTTGGGGATGCTGCGGGGGCAGTGGTATTGGGCCGGGTGGATGCGCAATATGGCATCCGTGAAAGCTACATCGCCTCGTTTGGGGATTTGGGCCACAACCTGACCCTTCCGTGCTGCTACATTTCAGACGAGGATCGGGAAAAAAGGCCGGGCGTTCTGGAAAGAAGCATATGGCAGGATGGCAGCGAGGTTTTCACCTTCGCCGTGCGTGCCATGACCGATGCCACACGAAAAGTGGTAGAAGCAGCCGGAAAAACCATTGACGATATAGATCTGGTCATCCCGCATCAGGCCAATCTTCGAATCATCAGCGGTGCGACGAAACGGTTGAACCTGCAGGAAGAGAAAGTAGCTGTAATCCTTCAGGACACCGGCAATATATCCAGCGCATCGGTTCCGGTTGCCCTGGATATGTACGCAGCAAACGGCCGGATAAAGAAAGGTGACAACCTTGTCATGGTGGCTTTTGGCGGTGGTCTTACCGTCGGATCCTGTCTGGTGGTCTGGGGAAAATAGTATACCGATTGTGACGGTTTTGGCTTAATGGGCATTCGCGCAATTTGGCGGATTACCGCATTGAATAATGGTTTAAATTGATTTATCAGCGGAGGTAAAAATGGCTATTGCATTTGTATTTCCCGGACAGGGAGCCCAATATATTGGAATGGCAAAGGAGATTTGCAGCAAATACCCGAAGGCCCTGGAGATTTTTAAGCTGGCGACCAAAGCCTTGAAGATGGACATGGAAAAAATGGTTTTTGAAGGGGATGAAGAAACCCTGAAAATTACTGAAAATACACAGCCGGCTATATTAACAGCTTCCATCGCATGTCTGGTACCTCTTCTGGATGCAGGAATTGAAGCTGATTATGCAGCAGGCTTAAGCCTTGGAGAATATTCGGCCCATGTCTATGCAGGAACCTTTACCTTCACTGAAGCCGTACAGCTGGTGAAAAAACGCGGAAAGTATATGCAGGAAGCCGTTCCGGCAGGTGTCGGTTCCATGGCGGCCATTCTTGGGCTTGGCAGGGAAGAGCTTCTTCAGGCATGTGAACAGGCAAAGGAGCTTGGCGTGGTAGAACCGGCCAATTTTAACTGCCCCGGGCAAATCGTTATCTCCGGTGAGGTAAAGGCTGTGGAAAAAGCATCGGCCCTGGCCCTTGAAAAAGGCGCAAAAAGGGCGGTTCCATTGGCGGTCAGCGCTCCGTTCCACTGCAGCATGCTGATTTCAGCCGGAGAAAGGCTGGAAGTGGAGATGGAGAATCTGTATATACAAAACATGAAGATTCCCGTTATCACCAATATCAGCGGTGAAATCGTACAGGAAGGGCACGTGCGGCAAACACTGGTACAGCAGGTCTCCAGCTCGGTTCTGTGGGAGGACTGCATAAAGACGATGATCTCACTGGGAGTGGATACGTTTGTTGAAATCGGACCCGGGAAAGTGTTGAGCGGGTTCATTAAAAAGATAGATAAAAATGTTACAACGCTGAATGTAGAGGATTTAGCTTCTCTGGAAGCAACCTTGAAGGTTTTAAAGGGGTGAGAGAAATGGATTTCAGCGGAAAGACGGTCGTTGTCACAGGCTCCACCAGGGGTTTGGGAAAGGCCATCGCCGAAAAATTCGCACAGTCGGGCGCTAATGTGATCCTCAACGGCACTTCAAAAACGGTTTTTAAAACAAAAGAAGAGTTCCTGCAAAAGGGCTATCAGGTGAAAGCAGTGGAGGGCGATATCAGTATACCCGAAAAAGCGCAGGAATTAATTGATACGGCAATCAGCACTTATGGCACAGTGGACGTGCTGGTAAACAATGCAGGTGTCACCCGCGACAAACTGATGATGAAAATGAGTATTGAAGATTGGGATACGGTTCTGGACATCAACCTGAAGAGCGCTTTCTTATGTACCAAAGCGATCACAAAGCTGATGATGAAAAAAAGGCAGGGCTGTATCATCAACATCACCTCTGTCGTAGGAATAATGGGAAATGCCGGTCAGGCCAATTATGCAGCTTCAAAGGCCGGAATGATAGGGTTTACAAAGTCCGTCGCCAAGGAACTGGGCGCCTGGGGAATCACCTGTAACGCCGTAGCACCGGGTTTTATTGAAACCGATATGTCCGATCAGCTCTCTGATGAAATAAAGGAAAGGTATTTGGCGGTCATCCCTCTGAAAAGGGCCGGGACTCCCTTGGAGGTGGCCGACACCGTAATTTTCCTCGCATCGGAAAAAGCGAAGTATATCACTGGTCAGGTAATTCATATTGACGGTGGAATGGTTATGTAATATTATTTTTAATGAAAGCAATACTATTGATCATATAGTTTGCGATTCTTGTCTGGAAGGGGGTGAAAGGTGTGGTATTTGAAAAAGTAAAGGAAATCGTAGTAGAGCAGCTCGGTGTTGAAGAAAGCGAGGTTGCAATGGAAGCTTCTTTCATTGATGATCTTGGGGCTGATTCTCTTGATATTGTGGAACTGATCATGGCTCTGGAAGAAGAATTTGACCTGGAAATACCAGACAAGGAAGCTGAAAAAATTACAACAGTCGGGGATGCTGTGGAATATATTAAAGCTCATTCCTGACCACAGTTGCATAAAAAAAGTCCCACCGGTGTGGGGCTTTTTTTATTGTAAGTGCGCTGTATGGCGCTTCACTGCTAACGCAGGACGGTATGTACTTAAATGCTGGGAGAGGGCTGTTCATCGGATGAATAGCCTTCCGAACCCGTCATTTATACGGTCCGATACCGCACATGCAGCATTATAAAAGGAAGTGAAACGGGAAATCCTTTTTCTGCCGCCTGATGGCAGATAAGGTTCATCTCATAAATGAAAACAAATTCAGACAGGACTGGAACAGAGAATGCCGGTACTGATGCCGGCGTATGTTGGGTCAGGGTCGATCCCCGGACGAACGATCGGGGTACTGGAGGAGGTTTTATGACAATGAACAGACGGGTAGTTGTTACAGGAACAGGCGTTATTCACGCACTGGGTAAAGATACGGAATCCTTTTGGAAAGCGATACAGGAAGGAAAGAACGGAATATCATCCATCACGAAATTCGACTGTGGCAATATTGAAACCAAGGTAGCTTCTGAAGTGAAGGATTTTGATCCGACCCTGTACATGGAAAAGAAGGAAGCCAAACGAATGGATCCATTCGTTCAGTTCGCCATGGCTGCTTCCCATTTGGCCATTCAGCAGGCAGGTATCGATATTGAAAAGGAGGATCCTTTCCGGGTGGGAGTGCTGATCGGATCCGGTATCGGGGGCATCCAAACCCTGGAGGATCAAAAACAGACCCTGATGGAAAAGGGACCAAACCGTATCAGTCCTTTCTTTATCCCGATGATGATTGCAAACATGGCTTCGGGACAGGTCGCCATCCGGTATGGTTTCTGCGGCTTCAACGAGTGCGTTACTACCGCCTGCGCCACTGCGAAC
>JAEZBW010000400.1 GCA_023426765.1 Bacillota bacterium | reverse complement strand
ATAAACCGACTTTCCGAGCCGGCTCCCAGGTTGCGCAGGAGGCTTCATAATCCGTTAAAATCTTAGAAAATTTAAGAAAACCGAAGCAATCCGCAGGTAATTTGAACTATTGGTGAAAGAACCGAATATTTGGCGGAAAATATTGAGTATAAATGTTTGCCTGAATTAAAAAGGTTATATTAATATAATATTAGCACTCGATGAAGGTGAGTGCTAATATTATGGACTGAATCGTGCTTACATCGGGTGAAACCCTGAAAGCACGGGTTCGGGTTTTCAGTAAGAAGACCGGCAATGGCCGGAAAATGGATAAGGAGGGTATATCATGAACATTAAACCGTTAGCCGACAGAGTGGTAGTGAAGATGGTTGAAGCAGAAGAAACCACGAAAAGCGGAATCGTCCTTCCGGGTACCGCCAAGGAGAAACCTCAGGTTGCCGAAGTAAAGGCTGTTGGTCCTGGCACGGAAGAAGTAAAAATGGAAGTCAAGGTTGGCGACAGAGTGCTGATCAGCAAGTATGCCGGTACCGAAGTGAAGATGGACGGGGTTGAATACACCATTCTCAAGCAAAATGATATCCTTGCTGTTGTAGAATAAGGAGGAAATGAAAATGGCAAAGCAGATTATTTTCGGCGAAGAAGCCAGAAAAGCCCTGGAAGTCGGTGTCAACAAGCTTGCTGACACAGTGAAGGTTACACTTGGCCCCAAGGGAAGAAATGTTGTACTGGACAAGAAATTTGGATCTCCGTTAATCACCAATGACGGCGTTACCATTGCAAAAGAAATTGAGCTGGAAGACGAATATGAAAACATGGGCGCTCAGCTGGTAAAGGAAGTTGCCACAAAGACCAATGATGTCGCCGGCGATGGAACAACCACTGCAACCCTGCTGGCTCAGGCCATTATCCGTGAAGGATTGAAGAATGTCGCCGCCGGCGCAAACCCGATGATCCTGAAAAGAGGTATCAGCAAGGCAGTTGAAGCAGCGGTCAGAGGAATAGAAGAAATCAGCCAGAACGTAAAGGGCAAGGAAGATATCGCAAGAGTAGCTTCCATCTCGGCCAACGATGATGAAATCGGAAAGCTGATCGCAGACGCCATGGAAAAGGTCACCAATGACGGTGTTATCACCGTTGAAGAGTCCAAGACCATGGGAACCAACCTTGAGGTTGTTGAAGGAATGCAGTTTGATCGCGGTTATGTATCCTCCTACATGGTTACCGATACCGACAAAATGGAAGCAGTTCTCGACGACCCGTATATTCTCATTACCGACAAGAAGCTCACCAACATCCAGGAAATCCTTCCTGTTCTTGAACAGATTGTACAACAGGGCAAGAAGATGGTGATCATCGCTGAGGATGTTGAAGGCGAAGCACTGGCAACTCTTATCCTGAACAAGCTCAGAGGCACCTTTATGTGCGTGGCTGTCAAGGCTCCTGGCTTTGGCGACAGAAGAAAGGAAATGCTCCGCGACATCGCCACCTTAACCGGCGGTGAAGTCATTACCGAAGAACTGGGCCTGGAACTGAAGGAAACCACATTGGATCAACTGGGCCGTGCAGGCAAGGTGGTCGTTCAGAAGGAAAATACCATCATTGTTGACGGCGCCGGCGATCAGGCTGCCATCAGGAACAGAATCACTTCCATCAAGGCTCAGATCGAAGAAACCACCTCGGATTTCGATCGTGAAAAGCTGCAGGAAAGACTGGCCAAGCTGTCCGGCGGTGTTGCCGTCATCCAGGTCGGTGCTGCAACCGAAACCGAAATGAAGGAAAAGAAGCTCAGAATTGAAGACGCTCTTGCTGCTACCCGCGCTGCTGTTGAAGAAGGCATCGTAGCCGGCGGCGGAACTGCATATATCAATGTTCTTTCTAAAGTGACCGCATTGGTTAAAACCCTCAGCGGAGATGAAAAGACCGGTGCAAAAATCATTGAAAAGGCACTTGAGGAACCCGTACGCCAGATTGCCATTAACGCTGGCCTGGAAGGCTCCGTCATCGTTGACAAGGTCAAGGGAAGCAAAGCTGGCGTTGGCTTTGACGTATTGGTTGAAAAGTATGTCAATATGCTCGATGCCGGTATCGTAGACCCTGCCAAGGTCACCCGTTTTGCATTACAGAATGCTGCTTCAGTGGCTTCCATGGTATTAACCACCGAAAGCCTCGTGGCCGATATCCCGGAAAAGGAACCCCCGATGCCGGGCGGAGGCATGGGCGGCGGAATGCCGGGTATGATGTAATCCCTGCTGCCATATAAAATTCCAAGGGTACGGAGCTTTCCGTACCCTTTTTAATTACTATTCAGAGATATGTTTTTATCCGGAACGCAGAGAAGGTAAATCAAAGCGAAGTTGTCATTGTTATGATAGCGTTACTATAATCACAACTTCTGCCTTCCTCAACGCAGTTGTCATCCTGAGCGTAGCGAAGGATCTCATCATTTAGATTCTTCACTGCGTTCAGAATGACAGCTGCGCTTTCATATATTGTGGTGTACAGCGTGCATGGGAATTCTGAGTGAAACGAAGGATCCATAGTCGATTTCGATAGATTGATTTCAGAAATTCAATGCGATATTCTATGATTAGCACATTCATTTGATGCAGGGGGAGAGTATGAGTAACAGCCTGTTCCCGAAAACCTGGCAGGAGTTTATGAACAACTCCGGGTATATGCCGGTGGTGATCAATTCCATCGAGCGGCATTTTGATGCAGATTGGTCCCAGACTCAAAGTCATCACCGATATTATGAAATGGTTTATGCCAAAAAGGGCATCTCGGTTTTTGATATCGAGGGGATTAAAACCACCATCGGGCCCAATGACATCCTGATCATCAAGCCGCAGAAGGCACATACGCTGAAGGTGCAGGAAAACAGCACCGGTGAGTTCATCGTGCTGCATTTTAATTTTGCAGCCGGCAGCGGCAGAAGGCAGACGCAATCTCCTTCGGAAATATCCATCGAGGACTTTATCAATTTCTTTACCGGCGCTCATACCGGGCCTTTTTTAAAGCTGAAGGTAAACCATAAAAATGACATTATCACCCTGTTGAACAGGATAGTCGCAGAGCAGGCGGAAGAGCAGTTTGGAAGCGAATTTCTGGTCTATCTTCTGATTCTGGAGCTTTTTGTGATGATTTCCCGGGTGCTGAAGCTGGAATGGGAGCGGAGCATTACCGAAGACAGCCCGAAACAGAAGGAACTGGTGCACCTGGCGAAAGAATTTATTCTGAACCATTATGAACGGGATATCGGGCTGAAGGATATCTGCGGATATGTCTTTCTAAGCCCCAGCTATTTTGCCAGGGTATTTAAACAGGAAACAGGACACTCCCCCATCAGCTTTTTGATCCATACCCGAATCAACCGGGCGAAGGAGCTTCTGGCCGAATCCGAGGACAGAGCCAGTGATATCGCGCTCAGTGTGGGCTTTTCGAACCAGCAGCGCTTCAATGAAACCTTCAAAAAGCTCACCGGCATGACACCGCTGGAATACCGCAAAAAAGCCACTGGAAAAAGCGAATGACATGCTGTACATTCACCCTGTTGTTTGTATTTCTTCGGTCAGATCGGCGGGCCTGGGCTGAATGATCTTTTCACGCTCTGCGTTCAAGAGCCTGTTGAGGATATAAAAGCTTCCAAGGAATAAAACCAGCCCTATGGCATCGAACCATATGGGCTGAAATCCGCTGGCGGATTGTGCGGAAAAGCCCGGTATGGGGGGTAAATACCCGCCGAAGGTGGATACACTGTTATGGACTGCATGAATCAGCATCGGCAGCAGAATGGAATTCGTCCTGATATAAGCCCACCCCAGCAGTAACCCACTAAGGGTGGCAC
>JAEZBW010000293.1 GCA_023426765.1 Bacillota bacterium | reverse complement strand
GCCCAGGGCTGCTGTTATGCCTATATAACCGCCAAAGAACGGGGGCTTGACAAAATCAGGCTGCTGCTGATCTACTTCCACCGCACCAAAAAGGAATCCCGTACCTTTGAGCAGACTCTGACCATCGGCGAGTTGGAGAAATTCTTTCATTCACTGGTCTTCCCCTATATCAACGGTCTGAAAAAGCAGCATGAATGGCAGAACATCCGAAACCAATCCATACAGGCGCTTACTTTTCCCTTCACCGAGTTCAGAAAAGGGCAGCGGCATATGAGCGCTGCCGTTTACCGCGCCATCCGGGATGGAAACAAACAGTTTATCCAGGCCCCGACCGGTATCGGAAAAACAATGGGCGCCCTGTTCCCCGCTTTGAAAGCGATGGGAGAAGGCCTGATCGACAAGGTTTTTTATCTTACGGCCAGAAACACCACACAGTCCATTGCTGTTCAGGCTTATGAGATGATGGTCGAAAAAGGTCTGCGGCTTAAAACACTGCATATCACTGCAAAGGAAAAGGTATGTTTATGCCCCGACGCTCCCTGCAATCCTGACGACTGCATCTATATTGCAGAATATTCAAACCGTTCCAGAAAGGTATTGTCCCAGCTTTTTAAAGAAACCGACTTTTTCAGCCGGGAATTTATTGAAGATGCTGCAAAAAGGCATCATCTGTGTCCCTTTGAGCTGTCGTTGGATCTAAGCCTGCAGTCCGATTTGATCTTGTGCGATTACAATTATGCGTTCGATCCGCGGGTTTACCTGAAACGATTTTTTCAGGATAAGACCGAAGAAAAGCTGTGCCTGATGGTGGATGAAGCCCACAACCTGCCCGACAGGGCAAGGGAAATGTTTTCGGCAGAAATCCGGCGTTGTCAAATCAGCCAGGTTTACCGGCGGATGAAAGATGCGCTGCCCGAGCTGGCCGGCACGCTGAAGCTGGTTAGGCAGGCCTTCCTTCATTATATCCGGCAGCTTCCGCGTCAGGAGGAAGCCGAAATGCCCTGGTTCTGGGGTTCGACAGAGCCTCCGGAAGATCTGATCCGGCCCATTGAAAACTTTATGTTCCGTTGTGAAAGTATCCTGAATGATGAGACTCCTTACCCCTTTAAAGAGGATTTAATATCGCTCTATTTCGAGCTGGCGCATTTTACAAAAATATATGACCTGTTCGGGGAGAACTACATCACCTTTTTGTCCCGTGAAAAAGGTGACTTTCTGATCAGGCTGTTTTGCATCGACCCTGCACCGATGTTGAAAAAACGCATGGACAGTGCGAAAAGCTCCGTTTTGTTTTCAGCAACCCTCTCTCCCCCGCAGTATTTCAAGGAAGTTCTCGGCGGCGGAGAAAAAGACGGATACCTCATTCTGCCCTCCCCGTTCCCAAGGGATAACCTGTTTCTCTATGTGGACGATACCATCTCCACCCGTTACAGGAACCGCGAAGACGGGGTTCCTGATCTTGTGGGCATCATCCATGACAGTGTTAGTGCCAGAATAGGAAACTACATTGTTTTTTTTCCGTCCTTCTCCTACATGCAGCGGGTTTCCAGGGAATATCGGAAACGATATCCCGATGAAAAGCTGCATGTTCAGGAAATGAACATGAGCGAACAACAGCGGGCGGATTTTCTGGACAGGTTCTCATCTTTTGGAGAAACCACATTGGTTGCCTTTGCTGTCATGGGCGGAATTTTCGGCGAAGGGATCGACCTGAAGGGTGATCTGTTATCGGGGGCCATTATTGTTGGGGTTGGCTTGCCGCAGGTTTGTGCCGAACGGGACATGATCCGTCAGTACTACCAGCAGAAAACCGGCAATGGCTTCGACTTTGCCTATACTTACCCCGGTTTGAACAAGGTGCAGCAGGCCGCCGGAAGGGTCATCCGCTCCGAGCGCGACAGAGGGTTTGTCATCCTCATTGATGACCGATTTACTACAGCAGCATATAAACGTATCATGCCGCCGGAGTGGTTTCCGCTGCAAACGCCGAAGGAACTGAAGGATCTGTCCGAAGGCCTCAGGTTATTTTGGAGTAAGGGTTGAATTGACATGAAACAAGCGATTCATCCTGTTCTTCATAAACATACAAAAGCATAATTCTATCTATTTATATTGACGCTTTTTATACGGTAAGCCCAAGTGTTTCCTCAACCCCCAACATGATGTTCATGTTCTGGATTGCTGCTCCGGATGCTCCTTTGCCCAGGTTGTCAAACCGAGCCATGACGACGATCTGTTCATCGTTTCCATAAACAAAGAGTTCAAACCGGTTTGTACCGTTACAGGCTTCCGCGTTCATATAGCCCTTCTCAAGGCAGGAATCGTCCGACGCCATCACCTTGATAAAAGGTTCGTTCTGATAGTATTCCGAGAATATTGCCTTTACATCGGCAACGGTTACAGATTTGCTCAGAAGCCTTGGAAGCAGCGGAATGGATGTGACCATCCCCTTGTAGTAGTTTGCGATCACAGGCAGAAACGCAGGCTGGTATGAAAGCTGTACGGCCTTCTGCATTTCAGGCAGATGCTTGTGATGCAGCTGCAGTGCATAATGCTTCGGACTGTTTATGTTGCAGAGTTCGCTGTTTTCAAAGGTCTGGATCAGCTTCTTTCCGCCGCCGCTGTATCCGGTTAAAGAATAACAAACCACCGGATAATCTTTTGGAACGATCCCAGACTGGACAAGCGGATTCAGGCTTAAAACGAAGCCTGTGGCATGGCAGCCCGGGTTGGATACCCTGGATGAGTTCCTGATTTTATCCCTTTGTCCCGGGTTCAGCTCGGGCATCCCGTACGTCCATTGATCATCGGTTCTGTATGCGGTGCTTGCATCGATAATCCTTGTTTTGGGATTTGTTACAAGCGAAACTGCTTCTCTTGAAGCAGCGTCGGGGAGGCACAGAAAAACGATATCCGCTGAATTCAGATAAAATGAACGCCTTTCCGGGTTTTTCCGCTCTTCCTGCTCTATTTTCAGGATCTCCAGATCCTTCCGCTTTTCAAGATAATCATTGATCTGCAGCCCGGTTGTTCCTTCCTGGCCGTCTACAAAAACCTTTACCATCGTGTCTCACTCCATTTATCTTTGTATTGCATAATTATACGACACTGCGTATATTTATGCAATACTTTGTGAAAAGTTTTTCCTGGTCAGAATCTTATAACAACAGAAGCAATTGCGCAAGCAATTGCAA
>JAEZBW010000287.1 GCA_023426765.1 Bacillota bacterium | reverse complement strand
CCTTCCCTCCTGCCCTGCGGGGCTAGCTTATTCGCCTATGGGCTCAACGCTAACAGCCAAATCCAAAATGCCATCCAAAAAGCCCGTCCTCTGGACCTATGTCACCGCCGATGAACATGCCGAGATTCAGGCAAATGCCAAACGCGCCGGACTATCGTGCTCAACCTACATAAAGCGCGTTTGCCTGGGGCAGCCGACGCCAAGCCTTGAGATACAGCAATCCCGGATTGAATTATTCAAGATTAACGCTGACCTTGGGCGGTTAGGTGGCCTTTTTAAGCTGTGTCTGTCCGAGAAGGGGACCCCTCTGGAGGCATTGCACCTGCAGGTACGGCAAGTACTGCGAGAGATAGAGGCAAGGCAGTGCGAAATGAAAGCCCTCATTTCGAAAATCTGAGCACACCCCCGCAGCGCTATGATTAGTCGACGCATTTCCCGGAAGGTTGAAAACGATGATTATCGACGATTGGCTCGATACATCCGCGCGGCTGACCATGGTGATGAAAAATCCCTTATGAGCTGGTGCGCCGGCTGTTGGGCCGGCGACGACTACGAGCTGGCCATCCTCGAAGTCGCCGACACCCAGGCGCTCAACACCAGGACAACCAGGGAAAAAACCTACCACCTCATCGTGAGTTTTCGGCCCGAGGACGAGGCCAAGCTCACGCCGGAGACGCTCAAGGGAATCGAACTGGAGTTCGCCAAAGCCCTGGGGTTCGAGGAGCACCAACGGCATTGCGGGGTCCATAAAAACACCAACAACCTGCACATGCACGTGGCCTACAACATGATCCACCCGGAGACGCTGGCTCGGCATGAGCCCTTCCGCGATTACCATATCCGGGATCGCGTTTGCCGTGAGCTGGAAAGACGTTTTGGCCTAGCCATCGATAGTGGACGTTCCGTGGAGAGCACGGAGCCGAAGCTGACACCAGCGGCGGCCACGGTTGAAGCCCAGACGGGTCAGCAGTCCTTTGACGGCTATGCCAAGGAGCGGCGGGAACCAGTCCTTGAAGCCCTGAGGCAGGCCGCCGGATGGCAGCAGGTCCATGCCGCCTTCGCTCGGTACGGCCTTGAGATCAGGCCGCACGGCAGTGGCCTGGTCATCAAGGATCGCAACGGCAAACATGCCATCAAAGCCAGCTCGCTGGACCGATCCTTGTCCATGGGGAACCTGGTCCGCCGGCTTGGGGCCTACGTCCCGCCTGGCCAGGCGAAGGAGCACTATCCCGAAGACGAGCGGTTCACAGCTAAGCCGTTACAATGTGAGCCCAATCGCGGTGCCCTCTATGCAGAATATCAAGCCGGGATCGCCACTCGAAAGGCGGCCCTGGAGGACCTCAACACCCGTACCCAAGCTGAGCTTGAATCCATACGGATCAAGTGGGGCAAAGAGCGCCAAGAGATTTCCCGCGAATTTTTCGGACGCCACCGGCTTGAGCTGCACAAAATCGCGCGCCTACATGAAGCGGAAAACCGGCTCAAGGTCCGAAAACGGATCAATGCCGAACGAGAGAAGGTCAGACAGGTTACGCCCTACGGGAGTTGGACTGATTTTTTGAGGTGGAAAGCTGGTCAGGGCAACGAAACTGCCCTGGCCATCCTTCGGTCCAAGGCTCAGCTGATTGAGCCGGAAAAGGCTATACCTCCCCGGGGGGCGCGAGAGGGCATCCAGCAGAAGTGGCTCAAAGAACAACTCGAAATAGCAACTTCCACTGGCGTGAGTTCACAGGGCCGTCGAGGCCTCCTCGTTGTGGCGAAGGCCAGTGAGCTTGCCGAGATGGAATTCTCGGTCCCAGAGCAGAAGCGTCTTTTTGCGGGTTTTGCCAGCTCGATTGATGCCAAGGGCACTGTTTTCATCCAGTTAGCCAGCGGAGGGGCGATCCGCGACACAGGAAGTAAGATCATATATTCTGCACATGATGAGGTTGCGCGCGAAGCAGCTTTCCTTTTGGCACAAGCGAAATGGGGAAAGATTCTAGAATTTAAGGGAAATACCCTGGGCCGCTCTAAAGAAATAAAGAAAGATATCGTGTTGGGAAGATAAGACGAACATATACAAGCTAGCAACCTGACTGGACCATGCTGGTAAAACGGGGGTCAGAATCTTTTGCTCTGACCCCCACTCGCGACACAAAAGCCATGTCGCTTAGCTGTTGTTGCTGAAGTTGTTACTTCTTCGCCTGTAGCAGCACCAAAGCCTTTTGAGGATTGTGTGCCCCAATCGAACCGTCCATGAGGACTAAGTTCAAGTTATCCTTCAGAACGGAAGACGCCGCTCCCTTGCTTTCTAAAGTGCCTTTCTGAGCCTCCTGAACCTTCTTCAGAACGTCCTCCCGGGCACCCATCAGCTTGGCTCCCTTGGCCGTGCGATCAGCGTCCTTATGGCACTTGTCGCAGCTGGAGCGCATCTTGAACACGTCGGCCTCCTCAGGCGTGACCACTCGCATGGTGTGAGCCGTGACGTCCCATGGGTCCTTCGGGGTCTTCTGGGTAGCCCCGGCACGGTTCGCCATCTTCGACATGTGGCAGTCAACGCACACGACGCCATTCTTGGCATGGACACTGTCTTCGAACATGGCCTTCTGGGCAGTATGGCAGCCTATGCACTGCTGTTCACGTGGAAGCTTCAGGCTCGAAGCCAGATGTTTGGTCGCGTGATCCAGATGGCACGTGGAACACGTTACCCCGGCAGCCATATGCCCGGAGCGCATGGTGTCGTGGTACTGCTGCCGGTTCTTCTTGGCGTCCTCATTACCCCAGAAGTTGGCCGGCTTCGTGGAATACGTCCAGAATTCCACCTTGTCTTGAAGATCGGTCTGCCCGGTTTTGAAGCCAAGCGGGAAAGCGAAATCCTTGTCCTGCTTGCTTGTGACACGGATA
This sequence comes from Bacillota bacterium, assembly GCA_023426765.1. GTDB lineage: Bacteria > Bacillota > Clostridia > DSM-8532 > DSM-8532 > JAAYJG01. The sequence goes on along the minus strand of JAEZBW010000287.1, from coordinate 7,003 downwards.
TGGCATTGCCCGCAGAGTTGCTCCTGCTGCCACGTGCCCATCTTGCGGGGATTCAAGATGCTTCCATCGCCTTGGGCTGCAACGTGCTTCGAGCCGGGACCGTGGCATTGCTCGCAGCCGATGCCGCCTTCCACCAGGGAAAAACTGTACTTCCCCTGGTCATCCTTCTTCGCGTTGAAAGCCGTAGTGTGGCAACCGTTGCATTGGTAGTCCACGGTCTGCTTTGCCGGCATTTCTTCTGGCTTCTTCGGCCTGCCGTCAGGGGTCTCGTCGGCAACCCACCAGAAAGGCGCGAACGCGGCTTTGCGCCACTGCTTGTCGTTATCGACCCAGCGGATGGGGCTAGGAAACTCCTTGTCGCCGACCTTGATGTAATATTGTTGCTCCCAGAGGGAACCAAGCACTTTGACGACCTCATACGACTGGTTATTGGCTGGAGAGTCAGCGTCCAGCAGCGTGACAAAATACTTCCCGTCTTTCGTCTCGGCTTTCACTTTGGGATTGATCTTAACCTTGTTCTTATTGGCATCTTCGACTTCGACTCCTTCGTAGGAAATCTCGATTCCTGAGAAATCCCCTTTCACGATTTCCGGGCTGAAAGGACGGAGCATGTTGGCATGGCCAGAGGCAGCCCACTCCTTGTATTCCTTGGCATGGCAATCTTGGCATGCCTGTGACCCCGTGAATGTGGCTCCTTCAACGGCAGTAACAGGAGTAGATGGTTTCACCAGGCCCACCGGTACTGACGACTTCCCCACAACGGGAGTTGGTTTGTCTTTTGCCATGAGGGCCTTCCCCCCTCCTGCTCCTAGAGCCGCCAGCATCACCGTGATGGCGAGCAATCTTTTTCCTCGCATCCTCACTCTCCTTGAAATTAATGAACTATTTGCCACAGCAAGCCTGCTAGCCCGCTCAATCCGACCAGTGCATGCATGGACAGCTTCCAGCGAATAAGAGCCGCGAGCGCTCCCAGCGCGATGACCAATGCAAAGACATCGAAACCGGAATCAGGGAAAAAGGTGTTCCAGGCAAAAAAGACGCCGATCTTGAGGACGACGCCAACCACTGCGCCGGATATCCCCGTCAGAGCAGCTCCGAGTTTCTGATTGGATGTAATAGCCTCAATATACGGAGCACCCGCAAAAATGAACATGAAGCTCGGTAAAAACGTCGTAAACGTCGTCAGCAACCCGGCTACGGTTCCCGCAAACATGGGGCTCAGCCCCCCCGGTTGATTCCAGGCGGCGAGAAAGCCCACGAACTGCGTCACCATGATGAGCGGACCAGGAGTCGTTTCCGCCAAGCCCAGACCCAGCAGCATGTCTTTTTCCGTCAACCATCCTAGATTGACAGCGTGCTCCACGATGTAGGCTAAAACCGCATATGCGCCACCGAAGGTGACAAACGGGGCCTTGCTGAAAAATAAGGATATTTGGGAAAGCATGTCGGCAGTCCCCCGCCATGCGAGGACAGGCAGGATGACCACCGACCAGACGACCATGAAGATGCCCACGATCTTGAAAACGTGCGTCACAGGTGGAAGCCCGGTGAATTGTTCCGGCTCCTCCAAGACGCATTCTTTCGATCCAGCCGCTTTATGGCAAAAGATGTCTGGTCTCACCCGTGAGAGGGCAACCCCGCCAATTCCGGCCAGCAACACAATCATTGGAAAGGACACCCCGAAGAACTGTCCAAGGATGAAAGAGCCGCCAGCGAAAGCATACAAAGCCGGGTGCTTGAGTGACTTCTTCGAAAGTCGCACAAGCGCTTCAATGACGATGGCCACCACCGCAGCCGCTATTCCGTGAAAGATGCCTGCGATGGCGGGCACCTGCCCCTTCGCGGCAGCCAGCCAAGAGAGGAAGAGCATCAGGGCCACCGAGGGCAGAAGAAAGCACACCCCGGCGATTGTTCCGCCCAGATATCCGTTCAGCCGCCAGCCGATGTACACGGCAAGCTGGTGCGCCTCCGGACCCGGCAGGAGCATGCAGAAGTTGAGAGCCCTCAGGAACGTCTTTTCGCTGATCCAAGCCCGGCCATCCACCAACGTCTTGTGCATCATGGCGATCTGCCCGGCAGGGCCGCCGAAATTGATGAACCCGAGCTTGAACCAGTAGAGAAACGCTTCCCGCAAAGAGACTTGGGGCGAGTTGCCGCTGTTACTCATGGGGTGTCCTTGATTGTATATTTTACCCGCGGGGGAGGTGCTTCTCTATTGCTTCCCAGATGCCACACGGAAATCCTTGAACATGGCCACACTGTCATCCTTCGACCACAGGCCAACTCCACCGGAGACTGCCCGGCCGAGGTCATAGGTCAGCAGGAGCTTCCCATCCAGATAGCCCTGGACTTGGTTCCCCGAAACAACAAGCTTCAGTTCATGCCAGACGCCAGCAGGCGCAGGGGCGTTGTCCACTTCTTTGATCGGAGAACGACGTCCCGCCGAATAGCTGTACAAGTTGAGATTGTTTTCCAGGGCGTTTGCACGAATGACGAGGTAATCACCGTTGTCTTTTCGATCGAAAAAAATGCCCCCGGCCTGATCCGACTTCCCAGCGATCGGCTTGAACTGGACGGTAATGGTTCCCTCCCGGAAGTTCTCAGTCGCTGCATGGGCAGCAATTGGAAAATGTTCCTCAGCGGACACCATGTGCTGAGAGCCGTCGACCTTCAGCCCAGCCTTCCCATCAAAATCGCTTGTGGCCCACACTCCAACGATTGGCGTGAAAATATCCTCAGCCATGGATCGTTCAGCTTGAAGTGCGGCGAGGAAGACGCACAACGCTGCCACGAATACGCGCATTGTTTTCATAGTCGTCTTTGATTTTCACGGTTGCGGCTTACTTCGAGCGCCGCTCCGTCACGTTGCAACTCCTTAGTAATATTATCCAATCTTTTTCCATGCTTCATAGCCGCCTTCGACATAAGGGACTTCCATGCCCCTATTGCTGAATCGCTGCTGCACTGATTGGCTGATGGACCCTCCACGAGCGCAATAAATGACGACGTTTCCGTCTGGGGGCATGGTGCCCTCCCACTCCGCTACTTTCGCGGGATCAAGTTTCACCGCCCCGGGAATGAGCACGGGGGCAGCTTCGAAATCCTCCTGTTTGCGGAGGTCAAGCAGGGTGATGCTCTCTCCGGACTCAATTCTGGAACGTAATTCAGCAGGTGTAATGGTCTTGTTCATGGTGTCTCCCATGTTCATTGTTCGGTGTTTGAGTTGGCTAGAAAAACAAGATCGGATTTGTCGTCAGAACGTCGCAGTTCCGAGAATTCCACAACGGAATCCGCTTTGGACCACAAGCCCACCAAACCTCTCGGCGTATCGTCAAAATGATGAATAATGTAGGGCTTGCCATCAACAAATCCGGTTACGACGTTTCCCCGTACATCTACCGTCAATTCTCGCCATTGGCCGATTTCGATGGGCAGGTGAACGCTTGCTAGCTCACTGCGCCGGCCATCTTTGAACGCGAAGAGTATCAGATTGTTTTCCAGGGCATTGATGCGAAGGACCAGATACGTGCCGGCTGTACGGATGGCGAAGGCCAGTCCCCCGGCCTGATCGATGGCCCCGGCAGTCGGCTTCACCTTGAGGCTCGCCCGTCCGTCTTCCATGTCCGAACCCTTGGCCACGGCGAGGGGGAAATAGAAGTATGCCTCAACGTTATCGAGGAAACGCTGATATTTTTGCCCAGAAAGTCTGCCCATGAAGTTGGCGAAACTCATGGAGAGACCGGGAGCCCAGCGCGTTCCATCCTGCCGGGCGATTCTAGCCCCTGTCTCGTCGGTCACACATTCCCAGTCGCCGACAGCAAGATGGAATTCTGGAAGCGGGTTCTCCTGGCGTTGGCCAAGCAGGTCATAATCCCCCCGAAAGAAAGCCGCCGCCATGGCTTCTATTTCGGACTGCCCAGTGATGGCCATGTCCAGGAGACGGCTCACCGCCATCAAACGACCGAGTTGATCAAGCGTTTCTTCGGTCTGCCGGCGTGGCGCTCCCTTCAGGGAGGCGTCCAGCACGTCACCGGCCGTATCCACCGTGAACCCCAGTCGGGCGAGAACCTTGGCCAGAAACGTCACCCGCAGGCATTTGCCGGAGAATGTCCCCGCGCCGCCGGCAAAACGGACTTTGATGTGATTTTTTGCATCCGTGTCCCCGCAAAACGAGTCGATGTTGGCGAAATGGTAGCCAAAGCGTGCTGAGAGATTCATGTAATCGGAGCCAAGAAGCGCGTAGGAATCCCCTCCGGGGGTCCCTCCGCCTTCCGTGGTCACGGAAGAAGCCATGAGGCTCATGAAACTCCGCGCGTCAATAGCGACGGCTCCCGACCAGGTGATGCCGGGATGGGTGAACCCTCGCCAGATGGCGCACATGGGGGCGCTGCGCAGGTCCTCGGGTTTGATGTCGTCGCAGGTGGTCAGGAATTCGCGCAGGCCACCTCCCAGATCGACGCAGTAGAGCGTCAGAGGTATCTGGGCCTTGAGGCGGGCAACGTTGGCCGCGCCCTCGGCATTCTCGCACAGGCCGAACATTTCGCGCATGGCCTTTTCGTGCGTGTAGCGGACGATGTCGTGCAGCGTTTTGCAGCCTGCGGGCGCAAACGTGTCCGCGTCCGGATCGGTGAGGGTGAGCGGAGAGATAACGTCCAGGGCGGCCCTCAGGCGCAGGTGCATGGGGCTGTCCACCACGCGGGAACGGGGGCTGCCGGAAATGGTGAGCAGCGCATCCGCGCGCCCCTGAAGCACCCGGAGATTCGACGCATCCAGAGTGACCTCCTGACCCTCCTTCAATAATTCTTTGCAGCCAGGAGCCGCGAAGATCGCGGGAATGCCCATCTCGCGCGCAACAGAGGCAAGGTGGCTCGCCGCTCCGCCCATGGCGGTCACGATCCCCCCGGCCCTGTCCAGTAGTGCGGCCAGTTCGGGCGCGGCGTTGACGGCCACGAGGATCGCGCCCTCGGGAATGGTCTCGGGGATGGCCCCTTCCACATGGAGCACGGGGCCGCTGGCTGCTCCCGCGCTGGCGCGGACCCCTCCCGAGAGCAGCGTGGGGAATCCTGAGAGTTCGACATTTTCCGGAGTGGCCGCCTGCGCCGGCGTCTCCTCCGGGGCGTCCAGCGGCCTGGATTGCACGATGACGAGACGGCCTTGCCCGTCCAGGCACCATTCGACGTCCTGCGGGGATTGGAAATACTCCTCAAGAAGCATCCCCATCCTGCCCAGTTCCAGCGCCACCTCATCGGAAAATAGCGGCGTATCAGACGATGCAATGGCTCCATGAGGCGAGCGGGCGAGGCGAGTCGTCACCGCCCTGGACTCCCCGGACACAAGCTTGTCGCCCAGACCAAGAACCGCATCCAGGCGCATGGCCGGTCCGCCGTCCGCGCCGGGGTCGACGGTGTAGAGTACGCCGCTCACACGGCTGTCGACCATGGTCAAAACCAGCGCAGCCATGGGCGCGTCGTCATCGTCCAATCCCCAGCGGAGCCGGTAAAGCACCGCGCGCGGAGTGTACTTGCTGGCGAATACCTCCTTGAGGGCCTGTCCGACATGCTCGAAGGGCACATTGAGCACGGACTCGTACTGACCCGCGAAACTCGCCGCGCCGTCCTCGCCCACCGCGCTGGACCGGACGGCAAGCAGCGTCGGAATTGCCGTCTTGTGCTTCAACGTCGCCAGAGCCTCGTCGAGAGCGGTCAGAAGCACGCCAGGCACGTCGGCTTCCAGAATGGCCTGCCGGATGCGTTCGCAGCGGTTCTCCAGTTCCGGCAAATCCAGCGGAGAAATCGTTTCGAGTTCCTTCCTGGCATATTCGTCAAGCCCGGCGTGCCTCATGAACGCACGGAAACCCGCCGTGGTGACAACAAACCCGTCTGGGGTCGGCAATTTGAGCACGTTGCGGACCCTGGCTAGGTTCCCGGCCTTGCCTCCCACCTGCCGCGCGTTCTCCGGCGCGACAGTCTCAAGGCCTTGAACAAGGGGCGCACCCTCCATTTCCACCGGGGAATCCAAGGCGGCAAGGGCCTGGGCAAGAATCCGCTGCTGTACTTCATCCAGTCCGGCATGGCGATTGGGAGCCAAGCTGCCAAGGGAGCGCACCATGCAGGCGGTGGCTTCCCCGATGGTCTGTACGGTCTGGCGGGCGGCCCCGGAAGTGAAAACCTCGCCGCCGTAGTACGTCTGCTCCAGGGCTGCCAGGGCATCGAGGACGGCATCGTTTTGCTCGAGCAACGCCTTGAAGTGACGGTATTTGACGGCCGTCCTGTCGTCCGGGTCGGCGAGAAGCTGACAGGCATTCTTGTTTTTCAAGAAACCGAACAAACTCATGATGTTCCCCCGGTCAGGTTGGTTTTTGCTGGTCCATGCACGATCAACACCCAGGCCGTTACGGCCAGCAGCACAGCCGCGCCAGAGGCGAAGGCTCCGGTGCTTCCGAAAACTGCGGCGGCAAGGCCCGCCGTCAGGGGGCCGGCGCTGTGACCCACATCCATGATGGCCCCCAGGAGTCCCATTGCACCACCCCGGTTCTCCCGGCTGCTCAAGTCCGCCACATAGGCGGTGGTGGCGGATGTGGCCACGGACAAAGCGAGCCCCAGCAATATGGACAGCACGAACAGCGTCATAACCCCAGGCGCGAAGGGGATAGCCGCGCAGGCTGCTGCGGTCAGGGCAGCGCCGCAAAGCATCTGCCCTATGCGCCCATGCCGGTCGGAAAAACGCCCGAAGAAGGGTCTTGTAAGCGCCACAGTGATCACCTGGGCCGAGAAAAACGCACCGGTCAGCCAGGTGGGATGCCCTCGCTCCTGCGAGACTATGGGCAAAAATGCCTCAAAGCTGCCGTAGGCGAACAGTATCCCGGCCTCCAGCAGGCAGCCGGCCAGAATCCCCCGACTGGCCAGCAGATCACGCAGGCTGTCCTGTAACGAGGAGCGGCACTTTTGCGATCCCTCGTCACGGCCCTCGAACGTCGGCAGCTTCCAGGTCAGCAGCATGGCCC
>JAEZBW010000254.1 GCA_023426765.1 Bacillota bacterium | reverse complement strand
GGTGGATGGCGACCAAGCTCTCCACCGGGGTCAGCCGGTGCTCCTCGGCGATGAACTGGTTGACGAGGAGCAGGTAGTTCGGAATCTGGGCGAAGCCGCGCTGCGCCACCAGTCGCCCCCACTTCGCCTCCATATCGGACTTGGAGCCATCCGCCGCTTCCATACGACATTCCCATAAGACATAATGTCCTTCTATAAAGACACATGGATACATATAAGATCAATACCTATGTGAAATATACCTAAGAAGGTTTCACGGCCAAACCCACGCTCAAGCCTCTTGACGGCCACCGCAGCCGAGCGTATATGCTTGAGGATTGCGTATGATCGGCGTTGACTACCGGGATTCCGAGGGCCATATTCGGTTCCAACACGACCCGCCACGCCTCTCATAAGAACGGCGCACCAGGGCGGGTTTTTCATGTCTGCACGTACCTTTTCCAAGCCGGCGCTCGACCTCACGGGACAGATCGAACACCTCCGTGCCCGAGGTCTGGCCATCCCCGACGAGGACGAAGCCCGCGCCGTCCTCAAGGCCGTCGGCTTCTATCGGTTCCGCGGCTATGCCCTCCACTGGCGCATGAAGGCTGACGGTACGAAGGAGGCTCAGTTCCTCCCCGGCGTCACGTTCCGCGACGTCACGCGTCTGTGCGATTTCGACCGCAGGCTTCGAACGCACATCCTGCATGCGGTCGAGCGGATCGAAGTCGCGCTGAGGGCGGCGTTTTTAAACGCCCTCGGGGTGACCTACGGCAGCCACTGGTATCTCGACGCCAGCCGCTTCGCTCCAGGGTACGATCACGCGGGGCTGATCAGCCATATCAAGCGCGAAATCCACCACGACCTGAAGAAGGCCGACAAGCGCGACATTTTCATCCAGCACTACTACGGTGCTTACGATGATCCCGACATGCCGCCAACCTGGATGGTGTTCGAGGCCATTCACCTCGGCACGATGTCGAAGATGTTTGCGAACCTGAACAGGGCTGGGCAGAAGCTGGTCGCCGCCGAGTTCGGGGAGCATCGCAGGCTCATCGAATCCTGGTTGGAAATGCTGACTGTGCTGCGGAACTACTGCGCCCACCACGCTCGGGTGTGGAACCGGCAGTTCCCGGTGAAGCCGGCCCTTCCCAAGTTGTACGCCCCCTACTTCGAGTACCAGGTGGAGAACAGGAGGGGCGAAACGGTCACGGAGATCGGCGACTTCCGGCTGCACACGCAGCTGTTCGTGCTGCAGAAATTTCTTGAGCGCATCGCCGCCGGAGCGTTCTGGATGGATCAGCTCTTCGACCTCCTGCACGAGTACGGAGACATCCCCACCGCTCCGATGGGGTTCCCCGACAAGTGGGTTGGGTTCCCCACCGAGGAGGAGATGACGCGGGAAGCCGAACGCCGCAAAGCCGCGGCGAAGGAAGCCCGTCTTGCGGCCAAGGCAGCGGCCACCTCGTAAGGGCAACGGCGCCGCCGGCGCCGGCGGGGGCGGATCGATGGCTACCACGGCGTCCGCCGATGCGGTACATCGGCGCTCCGAGCGAACGCGGAGCCGCCATGTCCCCGACCGACGATCCCGACTTCGATCCCAAGGAGCGCGACCTGATCCGGCGCGAGTTCCAGCAGCGCATGTCCAGCGCCCGCGGCATCCACAACGGCTTCCTGCTGCGGCGCTGGTCGACGGGCGAGCGCAAGGGGCAGCCGAAGGTTCCGGCCGCCGTGCAGTCCCTGCTCGACCGCGGCCTTGTGGTGCTGGACGACCTCGACAAGCACTGGCCCGTGGCGCGCTTCACCACGACGGGCTTGCGCGCCCTGCGGCGGATGGCCGCCGATCGGCGGGCCTTCAACCCGGAGAGCCACGCACGCCTCCTCGAGGAGGTCGCCGCGCTGACGGGAGTGGACGATGAGTAGGCCCCGGGTCGCGGTCGGCGACCGCTACGCGCGCGCCGACACGCCCCGGCACAGCTACGTCGTCGTGGCGCTGGTCGACAAGCCCGGACACCCGCCGCACGCCCGGCTGCAGGCCGAGGGCGGCTCCCCGTACGACGAGGTCTTGGTTGGCGTGTTCGCCCTGAGCGATCCCACCGCATGGCGGCGGCTGGACTGACGCCGCTCGCATCGACCGCCGAGGTGTGCGTGCGCGGTCGTGTTCGCCGTCGGGGCGCCCTCCGCTCGCTCAGGCCGCCTCATCGAAGCCGTCGCCCGCATCCGCTTCCGCCGCGTCGTCGGTGAAGTCCAGGATCAGGGGGAGCGGCGGCTGCTCGGGATGCACCTCGTTGTACGAGTCCACGTCACGCTTCAGCTGCACGCAGTCGCCGACGATCTGCTGGCGGCGTTGCGCGAACGCCAGTTCCATGTGCGGACGCGAGGCGGTCCGCATGTCCGCCCACAGCGTCAGCTGCTTGCCGCCCTGGGTGACCCGGACCGCGTGCTTCGAGCGGACCCGGCGCCCCTTGGCGTCGGTGTGGTATTCCTCCCGCAGGGCCCGTGAGAGGTCTTCCGCGCACTGCGCGATCACATCGGCGGGCTGAGGGCGCCAGAGGCTGTTGCGGATGGCCCAGGCGGCCACGTCGCGCGAGGTCGCGGGCAAGGGTTCGCCTGCGTCCTCGTAGAGCTTCCAGATCCGCTGCATCTGCTCGGTGTAGGTGGCCATCCGTCCAAGCCTCACATCAGGGAAGTGGTCCAGACCTGCGGCGTGCTGCCCCAGCCGTCGGTCAGGGCGGCCGGGGCGAGGAGGTGCCGCACCTTGACTAGGTGCCGGCGCAGGTTGGCGTAGGGGATCTCGCCGCGGTTCTGCAGCTGCCCGACGACGATGCCGGGATGGACGCCGTTCACCTTGGCGAAGTTGACGATCTTCTGCTCGGAGTACAGGGGACGCACCCTCGCGATGAAGTTGTCCAGCTTCGCGCGCGGCACGAGGAACTCCGCCGCCGCGCCGTTGGCGGCGCGCTCGGCCTCGGGATCGGCGCCGGCCGGAGCGTCGACCTCGCCGAGGTCGCTGTCGATGATGTCGCCGACCTTGCCGTCGCCGCGCAGCACGTGTTCGAGCTCGTGGCGAAGCACGAACCAGAAATTGTCGATGCGGTCCTGCCGCAGCGACAGCCCCACCACCGGGGCGGTGCCGTCCTTGAGCCAGGAGCACACGCCGTCGATCTTCGATCCCGGCATGGGCTCGACCACGACGAAGCGGATGCCACACCCCGCCATGAGCTTCGGCACGTGGCGGATCTCCTCGGGGGCGGCGGTCAACCGTCGCAGGTCCTCGACGGTCCGGCGCAGCGCCGCTTCCGAATAGGGCGCCACCTGAAGAGCGCCGGCAAGCTGCTTGACGCGGCAGAGCCAGGCGAGCTGCACCGGGGGGATATCGCCGTCGCTGGTGCGGCGGGCCGCGTGCGCCATCTGGACGGGGGCGTCAACCGACGAGATGGCGAAGAAGCGCAGCACCTGGGCCTCGAGGACGTCGAAGCTCTCGCTGGCCTCGATCCAGCCCCGGCGGATCATCTCGCGCACCGGGAAGCGTTCGCGTAACCGCGCCTCGCGGGCGATGCGCTCCGAGGCCGGCGCCGCCTTCCAGAGCTGGTAGGCGGTCTCCAGGTTCATCCAGAACTGCGCGCTGGTGCCCAGGGCGGCCGCCAGTTCCTTGGCGGTCTCGGGGGAAATGCCGCGCTTGCCCGCGATGATTTCGTTCACCACGCGCGGCGGCCGGCCGATGATCTCGGCGAATTCGAGCTGCGACCATCCCCGCGCGTCCAGTTCGTCGCGCAGGAATTCCCCAGGGGGGAATACGTCTGCAGGGCGCCACTCAGACATCACTGCTCCCCCGCATTTTTCTTAGTGATAGTCTTCAATGTCGATGATCCAGACCTGTTTGCCGTGCGCGTCCGACCGCAGCTCGAGGATGAGTCGCCATTGGTCGTTGATGCGCATGGAGTGCTGATGCGCGCGTTTCCCTTGAAGCCTTTCGAAGCGCAGCCCACGCATGGCGTACAGGTCCCGCTCATCCATCGCCGCGCGGATGGCCTGCATAGCCTTCCGGTAGCCACGCACGATGTTCGGCGCGAACCCGGCCGTGTAGCCCGGCTCTACTTCCAACCGCCTGAAACGCTCGTCGGCAAAGTCCACGTGGTCCATGCCGTCGGGCATAGCATTGCTTCGCCTCTATGGCAATTACATATTTACACACAGTGTAATAGGCAAGAGCCATAACGGGGTAGGTGTGGCGCCGTCGCCAGGACCGCCCCCCGGCCTCGCATGGCGGCGGCCCCAGGGGCGTCCTTTCCCTACGCGTCAGTCGTCGCACGGGCCGATCACCCACCCGATACGCTGGCCATCCGGGCGGATAGAATCGTCGTATTGCAGGACGCGTTCGGCATCCCAAGAAAAGGTTGCGTCGTATCCGGGATCGTCGCCGCCGAACGTCGGCAGCCCAGTGGCGAGTTCGGCTTGGTCGTCGTCGTCCAGGGCCTCGGCGGCGATCAGCGCCGCACGCAGGTCTTCGAGGTTCCGCGCGGCGCGAATGGCGGCTCGAACGTGAGCGAAGCTCGTCGTGATCATGGTGCACGCTCCCTTGGCTTGGTCGGTGGCGGATGCGGGTTCATCCCCTCGCATCCGGGGCGGGCCCGCGTAATCGGGCTCGTCCTCGTGTTGGCCGCCGGCCTCAGGAGGCACCCTCGCCGTGGGGCCTCTTGGCCGGCCCGTGGGCCGGCAGGCCGCACTGGCGCAAGACGGCGGCGTAGGCGTGCGCCGACACCGGCAGCTCCTCTCCCCGGAAGCCGTTCTGCACCGGGTCGGGCAACATCCGGCTGAGGAGGACCGCGGCCCGCTCGGACGGAATCCCGGCGAGCTGCACCGAGCACTCGTCATCCAGCTCCGGGTTCCAGCGCGCGACCCACCATCCCTGCGGCGATCCGGTACCGGCATGGTACGCGGCCAGGATCTCCCCGCCGTCGGGCAGGTGCCGCACCCACCTCCACGATCCGTTACCGCACAGCACCGGCTCGAACCCCTCGCGGGCGAGAAGCACGCCGGACTCCTGCCCAGGCGGCCCGGTGAGGTCCGGCGTGGCGTCCGCGGGCCGAATGCCGAATGCGGCGAGGACGACGTCCTTCGGGTCATGGCTCATGTTTGCTCCGTTCTCCTGTTCGCGAGCGCCGTCCGAGATATGGCTCGGCCCGTTGCGG
>JAEZBW010000239.1 GCA_023426765.1 Bacillota bacterium | reverse complement strand
GAGATACCCCGCCACTTTTTTGACTATTGGGTAAATCGCGCCTTTGGTTAGTGGCTTTGCCGCTATTTTTGCTCCTATTTTTGGAGCGGCGTTCGCCGCTATCTTATTCAGTGCGGCATTAGCCATTTGAACGCCCGACATCACACCGATGAATAATGTCAACGTTTGCTCCGTACCGTCATCCATACCGTTTTCGCTAAACAGTTCGTCCCAACCGTAGAGGTACGCTAGTTTTTGTGCAATCCGTAGGACATGAGCGTAAAACTGTGCCAAATCAGCGGGTATCGTAGCGGCTATAGCCGCTCCTCCGGGAAGACCCGCTGCTGCTGAAATTGCGGTGACTTTCGTAGTTTCAAAGTCTATGCTACCTTTAGCGAGTTTGTCGATTATGTCCTGCGGTACGCCAGCCGCTATTGGTCCCCTTTCAACAGCCGTATCAACCATTTCAGGGGAAACACGCCCTGAAAGCTGTTTACGGAGGAATTCTACTCTGTCGATTCTAACAAGCGGCGCTTTTGCCGCCGCGTTTAGCACGCTTTCAAAGGAAATTTGTAGTTTTTCGCTCATAGCAAACCTCTCTTATCTTCTCTCCGAGTGTCGGAATAATAGTTTCTAACATAGGCTGTGTAATTTCTGCGAGTTCTCATTAAGACTCATTAAGGTTGATAATTCATCCATATTCAGAACTAATCAATAACCATTTCTCATTGATCCTTCTCTCTTACTTAATACTGTTGATGCTATATTTCGCTTAAGCCAAATTCATTTAAGATTCTTTTCAATGACTGAGAATAACTTTCCTGTAAAATTTGACTATCTTCATGTACACTATAATCAATAACGTTTACACCATCATACTTGTCATATTTGTGACTGTCGTATTCTTCCTTTTTTAATGTAGATGTTAGTATAACCTGCTTTCCAGTTTTCTGAAATGTTTGAATCATAATTTCTTCTTTTTGGGAAGATATTTCTCCGCTCCTAAAACAATCTATAATGATCGGGAATTCATGCTATAAGTATATGGGTGTTAATGAACCGACATAGGTATAATTTTGCGGGATTTCAGGATTTAGATGAAGCCTTCCAGTTTGTCTGCACAAGCTGGCATTCCTTAACATGCCTAAGCCATGATAAAAGCAGCGATTCACCAATTTCTATCTTCATTAAAGACACCTCACAATACATGCTGTTCAAAGGAAAGAATCTACTAATCTTGTTTCTCAAAATCTAAAAATTGCAACGCTTTGATTAAGCCTTCGCGATATTTTTTCTGGTTGCCATTTCCGGGGAATGGTAGAAAGAAAATGCTTTCCTCATCTCGGTAAGACTTCATAATATCAGATATACTGATTTCAGGTTTCACTAAGGTTATTTTACAAACGATTATTAGTTTTGGTTTTTCTTGCTGAACCAGTGCAACTAATCGTGAAATATTTGTATGAATACAATTACTTCTTTCACCGTCAGGCAAACCATTTATAGGTTCATCACATATGTCATATAGCCAACAATTCCATTGTTTAAAATTGTCAAGTGTAAAAATTGGTTGGCCGAAATACTCATTAAAAGCTTTTTTCGTCTCCCTATAAAGTGCTGAATCCTCTTTATAAAAGAACGTTCCGCCTTGGGGTCTTGATTCTCCGACAAACAACACTTCAATATCATCAGGTTTATAATAATTTCTCAAGTCCTCAAAAGTACTGCTTGGCATATTTTCACCACCTTAATAAATAATTGCTCCTAAATCGTCATTTGTAAATTCCTATTCATATATGTGTTTTAATAAAAGCAAATCATCTTCGATCATACATTCTATTTATAATAATTAGCCTTAGATTCCCATATATCCCGAATGTCATCTATGAAACGCCCCAAAAAACAGGGTCAAAAATCGCAGTTTTTTGCCTCAATTTTTGCCCATTTTTTGCTCCAAAACCACTACATATAGTGGTTGACCTGCCTTATTTGCCCTTAAAACCACTATACGTCATCATTATTACGCACTCAACGTGCCTTGAGTGGGCAAAAAAGATGTCGTACCCCTCTGGTACCCCCTTGGCGGGGAGGCATTATTATCAGTCCGAACAAACTTCAATAATATAGCAATATATAGTTAAATAAAAAGGCTGCCTATCGCTTTCGGCAGGCAACCATTGACTCTCTTAGTCTCACCTTACGAACATCAGAATCTATACATTGACTTGATGTCCTAAGATTTCGCAATGCGTTTACACTTTCCAATTCCCAGCCAGATTTAGTTGCAATGTCTGCAAGAATTAAATCCACAGGGATTTCAATGCCAGCATAAGCCGAAGTGCTTACGATGAACCACATTACTGAACCATTCGATGCAACGCGATAGCATTCACGAAATATCTCTTGCATATCTGAAAAGTAATTATTTATCATTGCGGGAATATTTTTGTTCCACAAATATTCTTCTTTATCCTTAATTTTCCCGACAATATCTGTAACCCATGTTGATGAACAAGGAGTATTATCATTCCAAGCATATTGTACATGTGATCTTAAAGTTTTTGAACGCAAATGACGAAGCTGCTCATTAGTATTTACGAATCCCCCCAAGAATAATTCCGGTCGATAAACATCACTATAATCAAATGAGTTCAAATATGGGGGAGAAAAAGTAATTACATTAACAACTTTATCTTCAATTTCTTTTAAACCAAGCCTCGAGTCGTTATTGATTATTTGAGCTTTCCCTTCTCTGATGGGTGTACATACTAAATCCTCAATAATCATTTTCGAGAAGTGAATGAACGACTCTCTCAATTCTAGAGAAGAATAACCCAGTGTTTTCCAGGATTTTTTATATCGTAGGCATTTTCCATCTCTTCTTGCGTTACAGCAATCCATAGTTGCTGCGTATAAGGCAAGATTAAAAAAGTCGCGATGATTATCCACACTACAGCTATCTATACTTTGTTTTAATGCTTCGTAACCCCGTAAAACACTTCTGTTAAATAACCATTTCTTGTTTTTTTCAGACGGAGAAAAAGTTGAAAAGCCCTCAAGAGGACTTTCTAATTCCATTGGGCGGAATGCGAGTATTGATTTCAATTCATCCTCAAGTAAAGTAATATTTTCTGAAAAAGGTTTTGTCTTTGTTCTACTTATAAACGCCATAAAAGGATTCACTTCAAATGCCAACGCTTTATATCCATTCTGAACCCCGACCAAGGGTGTTGTACCTGATCCGGAGAAGGGATCAAGAATAACCCCAGTATTAAAGTTAGTACTTGATTCGTAATGCCTTATCGCCCTTGATACAAATGCATCGCTATATCCTTCTTTAAATTCATACCATCTATGCCGGGGCTTATCTAAATTGTTACTAAAATTCGGTATACAATCATCATAGTAATCATGCTCCCATATTGCGTTTATCATTAGCCACAAGCTCCTATCTCGCTGCCACTCTTAGATTCAAGCCAAACAATTCGATAATCTAATCGTGCTATTGGATCATCAAGAGTAAAAGTATTTGCTTTTTCTGATTCTTTTCTTCCGTCGTAACATACTACACAGCCCTCTAATGCACTAGGTTCTCGTAAAAGGTATGTACACACTTGACGAATTCCTTCCTCAAGGCGGCCAATGTCATAACTTGAACCACTGGCGTTTATGCCCATCCATTTTACTTCAATTATAAGATGATCCCCAGTTGATATACTTGTAAGTTCGATATCTGTTCTATCAACCCCCGATATCTTACCTACTTCGGAAACTACTCTTGCATCATGGATATTAGCATCCAACCACTCAGCGAGGTAATTTTGTAATATTTTTTCTGTTTGTCGATTAGAAATTAAAATTC
Source organism: Bacillota bacterium (assembly GCA_023426765.1). Taxonomy (GTDB): domain Bacteria; phylum Bacillota; class Clostridia; order DSM-8532; family DSM-8532; genus JAAYJG01. Next base: position 2,095 of record JAEZBW010000239.1, on the reverse strand, counting down.
GATTGCTTCTATCAGCCCATATTCTATCGATTTTATTTACTAATTGTTTGGCTCCTTGTTCTTCAATTACTAACTTGTAATCTCTATAGCTTCGGGCATTTAACCCTAGACGATTTCTAGCCGAAACCTCTGGGTGAACAAAATTATAGAATGCAATACAACGTCCTGCTTTGTTATATAACGAAATTTCTTCCCCGAAGACATATAGTGCTGGAACCGCGTTACTATAGCAATAATTGCAAATATCCACTATTTCTGAACTATTTAATTCATCGGCTAAGGAAAACATGATATTTAAATCAACATTGAAACATTCAATTCCTTTCGAAATGAACCCCCATAACAAGTTTGTATCTAGCAGGTTTGCTTCATCATGTGACAGTGATTTCTCTAATATAAATACATACTGCCTATTCCCATATTGAGAATGAAAATCAAGCAAAACCGGGAACAGTTTCTGCATCCAATTTTGAATATCAATTTCAGGCAAACTTAATTGACCAGCAATATTAGCTGAGAGTGACTTTATCTTTTTTGCTGCAATTATATTATCAGTTCTTGTTAACATTAATTGCCTCCAGCAGTGAGATTTCCTGCTAATATTTCATTGCGAGTACTTAAATAATCAATATACATATCAGTAGCAAAATCTATATCTATTTGATTATGATTAGTTCTTAAATAGTATTCAACTAACGCAAGATAGCTATGACCATTATTATCATTATCAATGCCCAAATCATAATAGTATCCGTGATCCCTTGCGTTAACATAAACTGGTTCAGCATATACGAGTTCTTTAACTTTATGTGTTAAATTTCTCTTTACTAAACTATGAATTACTCCATCCGCAATTTTTGCGCGATGATGAATTGTCCTCGATCCATCTAACATGTTGTTAGCCCAAGCCAGCCCACTTTCCGTCAAAGTATAATCGCACGTTATGGCTTTATTAATAATCTTCGTATTTTTTGTTTCCGCAATGTCTCTAATCGTTAAAGCGTCAAGAGCATTCTGGATATTTTTATCGTAAGGACCAAAAAAGTAGGTTTGATGCCCTTTTTTACCGGATAAAATAAATAAATATACACTCATATTATCCATAAGGTAGATAATTTTTTGTATTTCAAGCCTTCCCAATAATATATTATACTTATTAGCTACTAGCAAACAAAGAGTCGCATCTTTGATACGTAACAAAAAATCATTATTCATTGGTTACCTCACTTAAAATAGCATCTCGTATTTCGAGAAGCTGTTTTGAGGAGCTTTGTATTTCAGATAGCTTTCCGTATTCTAATAAGTCGAATATTTTGACTTGGATCTCTTGTTTTTTCGCTTCTTTTATTAAAGTCTGAGCAATTCCAAGATATTGCAAATTATTAGTTAATACAAGAGAACCCCCTTTCAGCATGAAAGACATAAACATTTTAACAACATTATCAATATAACTTATATCTAAAGCATTCTCAGGTGTTTCACATATAAATGTAGAATCAACATCACTAATTGCTTTATTTAAGGCAATGATAGACATTCTAAAAGCAATATCCAGGAAAAATCTTTGCGCTTCTGAGCAAGTTTCTGGAGAATCACGATCAATATCGCTAAAATGTGGAACTAAATAATTCATATTAACGAAGCTTGCTTTACTCTTTATGAATTTGAGTTCTACTGGTATTCCTAGAAATTTATAAGCCAAATCACTGTATATACTATGTAATTGCCCATATCTGGTTTGAAAGTTTGTAATGAATGTATCATACATATCATCCGCCTGTTTTGTTAGTTGTATGATTTCAACTTCAAGCTCTTTCTCTTGTTGGCATAAATTTATGTATTCTTTAGCTATCTGTTCTTCATCCACAAAATCTAATCTTTCGTCTTCATCGCTTTCATCAGATATAAAACTATCAGAGTAATCAAAATCTAATTCCGATAATTCATTCCTAAGCTTTGAAATATCTTCTTCTATTTGTGCCAGTTTAGATGTGTTTTGAGTAATTTGAATATCCAGCACATTCCTTGCCACAATTTTCTCATTTAGCTGAGAATTTAAGTCGTCCAAATTGAAATTAGCAGATGTGGTCTGGTG
>JAEZBW010000226.1 GCA_023426765.1 Bacillota bacterium | reverse complement strand
TCAATCCAAGCCTTGTTATCGCGCCAGTCAACATCAAAGTCGAAAATTTTCGCGATATCGCGGAGCTTGATAAAGTTATTGCCGCCGATTGCATAGGCGGTGGGGGTCACGTTTCCGACCCACTCGCCCCATTTATCGTAAAGCGCAAATTCAGTTTTACTGACCGTCGCGCTTTTGCTCTCAGTGCCGATTGCGGCTAGTTCACCGCCGACAGCGGTATACTTTGCATTCGGAATCAACTTTGCCTTGTTATCCTCCCAACGAACATCAAACCGTGTTTTCAGAAGTGCTGCCACGTCGCGTAGTTTGACATAATTGCTACCGCCGATTTCATAGGCGGGTAGCGCAACCTCTGCACCGTTCAGCATAAACTTTGTATTGGTCGGTTTTGCAGTAACGGTGTCAGTCTTAGGTGTGGGAGTAGGAGTAGGAGTAGGTGTGGGCGACTTGCTGCCCACGGCTTCAACACCAGGATAATTAAATGTTACCTTTCCGTCCTTAGTCGGTGAACTAGCTGCATCATACGGAGCGTAAGCGGTCACACCACTTTTCAAAGTCAGCGTGAAGTAGCCCAGAGCCTCGTCGTATTTAATTGAAGTCGCATTGCTGCCCGAATCTGCAGAGAACAGCTGCACCCAATTGTTGCCCGAGTTCCCAACACCCAGATGCCGATACGAGTCGTTCAGAATATTTGCCCGGTGACCTTCAGAATTCATCCAGTCTTTAACAGCCTCAGCAGCCGACTTCTGCCCCTGTGCGAGGTTCTCACCAAAGGCAGTATATTTATAGCCCAGCTCTTTCAGCACCGTGTTTGGACCGGAACCATCGGGACGTTCGTGTGCGAACTTGGACCCAATCTCAACGTCGCGAGTACCGCTCCCTGAATTTAGGACATCGAAAGTCACAAGCAGTGTCAATCCTTTTTTCGCACGCTCAATGTTCGTAAGCCGCAATACATCCCACTCTTTCTGCGACATACCCTTCAAGGCTGTGGGTGGCTTACCGTAATCGGCCGACTTCACAGGTGCTGATGTCGGGGCAGCAGACGGCGGAGTAGTATTTGCTGCGCTTACAGTAAAGGTCGCGACAACATTGTCACCATCTGGATTCGCCTTGCCCGCAGGGATTGAACCGAGGATGCGGCTGCTGTCACTGATGCTCGTGGCCTTGTTGTCCTGATAGTAGACATACACCTGTCCTTCGCTTGAGTAATAATTTCCCTTCCAGATAACCTGTACCTTGTCGCCCACTTTTGCAGAGAACGACTTCGTCGCAGGAGTGTTGGCTTCGGTAAAGAGCGTTTTTGGCTCACCGCCATTGATCGTGTACTTTATAACACCCTGACCGCTGTCCCATGCTTTGTACTGCTCTGATTCTACGATTTTATCGATCGCAACGGTGATGGTGCGCGAATTTTTTGCTTCTTCAGATTCCGATACTGTTTTACAGAAGAGTTCGTCGCCAGTACCCTTGATGGTAAAGTCGCCCATACTCAGGCTGATAGTGGGCTTGCCGGATGGCACGTCGTATTTGCCGCCTTTGTACATCCGCTGACCATTAATAGAGATACCGAGACTGTCACCGCCTATCATCGCCGAAGTTCCGTCTTTATAGCTGGCTTGAACGGAGAAGTCACTCGTGCTGATAGTCGAACCCGCAGTCATCGTTGGTGCGCTGACCACTTTCACGGAGGAGACGAAGGAGGTAACGGTAAATGGAATGACTACATGATGATTCGCGACGACAACCCATAGATCCTTCTCACCGGGTGTCCAGAAGCGGTAACCCTTCGTGATCTGCACGCCGTCTTCTTTGTACTTCATACCCCGACCTCCTGCATAGAAGGTGAGGTCTTCCCAGTCCAAGTCCTCGTATTCGGAAATTTTGATTTTGCCGTTATAATCATAACTACCTATGCCGGCACGTACCAGAATGGATGTCGGGTCGAACTCATCCGCACCTTGGCGGTAGGTCAACTTCGACATGGATGAAACGAGTTTGAACTCAACAATTTTACCCCAATCGATATTCGGCAGTACCGAAAACTGGAAGGATGCGACGGCAGTTTTCGATGGAAGAGTAACCCCGTTCTTTTTCCACGTATTGTATTCCTTGTCCGGCATATCGCATTGCAGGGTCATGGTGAACCGCCCGACCTGGTCAAAAACATAACCCTCTTCAATCGGCATGCCGTTCATCCACCATTTATGATTGTAGCCGTAGTGCGCGGAGTTCGCGCCTTTATAGAAGTATCCGATCGTAGCGCGAACGCCTTCGAATTTCTCTCCAACCCCAAACTGTTCTACGGGCGCACCGCCTCTTATTGCAACAACCTCGTATTTACCGGTGAGTGCTTCGAATGGGCAACCCGCATTTGCTGTCAGTGGTGTAAGGATCACGAGTGACAATGCTATCGTGAGTACAAATACGATTGATAATTTGCGTTTCATATAAAACCTCCCTTGATTCTATAGTTTGAGCATTGCATGCTGAAACCTCCCTTGTTTTAACACTTTGCACCGTTTGCAGGTTAGTCTGCTCCCGGTTCAACGCCCTGCTCCTTATGTTCGTCCCAGTACACATTGAATTTTAACAGTGTTTCATTTATATTTTTACATTTACAAGATACCAGAAATCCGCAAAAAAAAACCATTCACTGCATGAAACATGATTAATTCGACATGAAACATGTTTTCGGACACCCAACATCGGTTTTTAACAAAACCGGACCAATGTTGTAATTTTCTTCGCCTGAGGTTGCTTTAAAGAACTATTCGGTGAAAGTTATTCACTACATACTAAAGCTAATCTCAATGCAATCATATAGATGGCAAGGATAGAGCATAAAACTAAATAAAATGTTAAAGAATTTTTAGGTACAGTAGAACAAATAAGGAATATCGTATAAAATGAAATCTTGTATGGCTTTGATATTGTTTCATGATGGATGTGGATTGTTTCCAACAGGAGGTTATTGTGTTCATTCAGGTTCAACCGGTCATTGATTATACCGTGCGCAAATTATGCTGCAGCCCATATCCCAGGCATGACAAAGGCAGGAATATCGGTTGTCCGAATTTCAATCATAAGGAAGGGTGCCCACCGAAAGCGCCTCTGTTTGACAAGGTGTTTAATCTGAATGAACCGGTTTACGCAATATTGAACAAATTCGATTTGGATGCGCATGTTCAAAAAATGAAAGCCGGACATCCAAATTGGTCAGATGCTCAGCTAAGGAGCTGCCTTCTTTGGCAGGGCAGAGCCAGGAAGCAGCTTGCAAAACAGGTTTCTGAATTTATCCTGACACATCCCCAGTATGATGTCTCAATGTCATATTATCGGGGGATTGAAAAGGAGCTGGGGCCGTTATACGGAAAAATCATTACTGCATCCCCGGAAGCGATGGGTGTGAATGTTACTAAAACGTTGGCCGATGCGGGTATAATTCTTGAATGGCCCCCCATAAAGGTGGCTTATCAGGTTGCACTGGCGGGAATGAAACTCTGCTGATAACGAAAATGATTATAGTCAATGAGTAGCTATGCTTATTCAAACCATTCCTGTAAAATATCAGTGGTACATGAGATGAAGGAACAGGGAAAAACACTTGATGCTTAAACTACGTTTTTCCTGAAGTGTTACTATGTTCTGCATGGGTGGCAGACAGAAGAAAGAAGGATGATTTTATGTCTTTCAACAGCGGCAAGATCAGAGCATTGGTCGATACCCTGAACGCGAAGTCCCCATTTTCAGGGGTAATATTGGTTCAGGAAAAAGGCGAAACGGTATTCGAAGCAGCCTATGGCTATGCAAACAGAAGCGATTCTATTGAAAACAGGATGAATACAAGGTTCGGGATTGCTTCCGGATGCAAGATATTCACAGCCGTTGCCATCTGCCAGCTGGTGGAGAAAGGTCTGTTGTCCTTTGATACGCTTTTGAAGGATTGTCTGGATATTCCCTTTAAAAGCTTTAGCCCACAGGTCTCAGTTGCTCATTTACTGAGCCATAACTCCGGGATTCCCGACTATTTCGATGAAGAGATTATGGACGATTATGAACTGCTATGGAAAGACAGGCCCATGTATGGGATCCGGGAACCCCGTGATTTTCTGCCACTGTTCCAGGACAGTCCCATGATGTTCAACCCCGGGGAAAGGTTTCATTACAACAATGCCGGTTTTATCACGCTGGGCCTTGTTGTGGAGCAATTATCCGGAATGCCCTTCCATGAATATGTTGAGAGAAACATTCTGCTAACCTCCGGAATGCTGGATACCGGTTATTTTTCAATGGACAGCCTGCCCGAAAGGACAGCTCTCGGTTACATTGAAAAGGAGGATGGTACATGGAAAAGCAATATCTATTCCATTCCTGTCACCGGCGGCCCGGATGGAGGATGCTTCACAACCGCACACGATATGGTGAGCTTCTGGAAAGCGCTTTTAAATTATCAGTTATTAAAGGAACCGACGACGAAAGAAATGTTGAAGCGCCGCATACAGGTGAATGAGAACACCTATTATGGTTATGGGATATGGCTGTTGCAGCAGGGAGGTTCCTGTCAGTTTTTTGTTCAGGGCTCGGATCCCGGCGTGAATTTCATATCCATGATTAGCCCCCGGAGCGAACTCCAGTTTTCAGTTTTCTCCAATACGAACCGGGATGTATGGGATATCTGTAACGGCCTTATTTCGATGTTTTGACAAGAAACAGGAAAGACCGGCTTTATTTTTTGCGGGTGATGTTCGATCCAGATTGTACATGATATAATAGCATTAAAGAAAATCAGGAGAGAACAAAAACAATGTCAAAAAGCCGGTTTGTGATTATTTTCAGCGCATTTTTCATATGTGTTATTCTTTTCAGTTGCCAGTGGAAGCCCAATGCCAGGCCGGCAGCCGTTCAAAACAGTTCCGATGGCGGCGAAGGCCAACCAGCCACCCAGATTGTCCCGTCAGAACTATATGAAAAAGTAAATGGAAAAACCGTTGATGAGGTGTTCTCGCTTTTATCATCCGCTCAATTTGACTTCAACAGAGATTTGTACCCGAACAATGAACGGATTCAAGCCGATTTATTCCAGCAAAGCCTTCAATGCAGTGATGATGAAGTGTATCTTCTGCAGCTTGGCCAATCAGGCTTAAACTGGCACTACATCATTCTTCTGGGGAATGCCGAAGCCTGTACATATAAAGGAAGCATTATATTGCCCAGCAACCGAACATACGGCAATGACTTTCGGATCGTTGAAGACCCAATCTCCGGTACGGTGTGGGTGGTTATAAAGGAATTAGCAGGAAACGGCACGGGCATAGCCCAATACAATGAGGTCTGGTACCGCATTTCAGACAAAATCATCGTCAAGGATCTGCAATATATCATAAAAATGCATCAATGGATGTCTCTCAGCCAGCTGGTGTTTTATACGGTGAATGGGACGGCGGCGGAACAAAGCTATGCGAATATTTACAGCCCGGATACTTCCGGGTTCTATGTCGATGTTCAATACCGTCTTGATTTCTTCGACAGCAGCGCATTAACCATGGCCAACGAATGGGATGCATTCCTCTTCAGTGCGGACAGAAATATCCGCTATCTTTGGGATACCGATAAAAAACGGTTCAGCATCGATTCCGGCTTTTCGGGCGGAGATTCGTCCCTCTTTGATTTCAGCAAGCAGGGGCTTTGGAAGAACTTCAAAAATGAGCTGGAAAAACTGCAAAAAAGCGAACTGAAGGTAAAGCAGGATTGGCTGGAAAAGATAAAAGAGAAGGAAATCATCGAACTTAAGGGGCCGGAGGTTGTTGAAGACCTGAACACCATTGAAATCTTCAATATGAATGATGAACAGAACGCCACTGTGGTTCTCAGCCTTCCCGAAGGCTTCAGCGTCAGAAAACTGACATTCCCGAAAGCTCCGAACTTTGAGTACCAGGCCGAGAAAAACAAGGGTATTGACACTGTGTACAGCTTTGAAATCCATAATACGACGAAAAAGGACAGCTTCCGTTTTTATGATACGGATGGGCTTGCCGGCTGGTTTTATGATACAAGCTATTACAGAAATAAACCTGAAGAATCGCGGTTCCCGAACCACTCAACGGTCAAATCCAAGGTATATGAAGGGGATACGGTACTGGGCAAAGGTGAGATATTCATACTTGACTGCGATATTCTGCAGGAGGAGCTGAAAACTGAAGAATTCTCAACCTATCAGCTGATCTACGCATGGATTCCCATTGATAATGAGGATCTGGCATATAATCTGACGCTCAGTGTTCCTTTAGGAGAAGACAGCGGAGAATATGCGGAACTGGTCAAGAACATGCTGCAGGTTCAGTAATTAAGGATAGACTTGTGGCAATCCTGATGCAGAAAGATACCGAAGGATGCCGGATTATTGACGATCCGGGAATAGGACGATAACGCATGCTGGATGGAAGTAATCCAGAAGCATGTCAGGTTATTGACCTGCCATGAAAAAATTTATTAAGGTTTTTTGCGATTGCAAGTAATTCCTTACGTTGTTATACATACCTTGAAATGAAATATTTTTGCAAGCTGATATTTCTAGTGGAGGTTGCGCTGTGAGTAAAAAAATTTTACCATTTCTTCTGGCCATTCCGTCTTTCATTCTTGTATTTTTTCTGAAAATCATCCCTGCATTGCAAACACTAATGCTTTCAACCAAGAAATATAATATCGCCAAAGGGTTGCCCGGCAGTCCAAGTGCAGGGCTGGAGCATCATGCCGAACTCGCCCGGTCGGCGGTTTTTCCGAGAATGCTGATAAACACCGCAACGCTCAGTATATTGTCCATTTTATTCACCTGCATATTGGCTTTGCTGCTTATACTATGTATTTCTTCAATGCCTAACAGGATCATCAAAAACGCAGCCATCATCATCATTTCCATCCCCGCATTCCTGCCAATAACAGCGTATGCCGGTATTTTTATCAGAGCCTTGTCATCAAGCGGGTTAATGAACTCCATCATCACCTCGCTGGGGATGGAGCCCGTTCTATTCCTGGCGGACAAAACCTTATTCAGTGTGATATTTGCCGTGATGGATGCACTTAGAAATGTCTTCATACCGGTTATCATTGGTGTGCTCGTCTGTGAAAGGGAAGGGTTTAAATTCGATAGCACCCTGTTGGTGCTGTTGATCTATGCACTTGTCAGAGCAACATTGTTCATGTCCCCGGATATGGAAACCCTATTGTTAACTACCAATCCCCTTGTTTATGAAAGCACCGATGTTTTTGATACGGTAGCTTACAGAACCGGTTTAGTCCAAATGCAGCTTTCAAAATCCGGTGCCATGTGGGTGATTAAATCAATTGCCCAGCTTTTGATCAATGTGGTTGTGTTTTTTATTCTGAACGGGCTGTTCCCTAAACTGAAGGGGATGGCAAGCACCTTGTCAAACAGGGAGAACAAGGGGACTGGCTCCATCCTCTCAGTTCTTGGGTTTATTCTGTGTGCCGTCGGCTCCATCGGCATAGCTTTCGCAGCATTCTTTCCGTTTCCCAAAAAGCTTTCGGGGGGTTCAAGTACTTTTGAGGGTATCCGGATATTGCTGTCCAATGGAATGTTTCAGCAAGCCTGTTTTAACTCTCTGATCCTTTGTATTATAGGAAGCATTCTTTATGCGTTCATCACATTATCATTGGCACTTCCGATGATGGCCAGTACGAAAATCTACCCCCTGCTGCTGGTGATGGTGATGTCCCTGTCCAACAATGTTACAGGGGAGTTCATTTTCTACAAAACCCTGGGGATGTCCGGAACTATGTTCCCTGTCTTTCTGTCGACCATAACGGTCTTCGGTGCGTTTGCCCTGCATTTTACCGTTTCCGGCAGGCTTGGAGATGAAATACCTTCTTTGACAGATTACCTGAAGGCATCGCTTTTACCCTTGTCTGCACTGGTTGTATTGTTTTTCATCACCAGTTGGGGTGGATTCCTGCAGCAACTAATACATATCACCAATAGGCGATATTTTCCCCTCGGCATGTTTGGAATGGATTTATTAACAGGCCAGGCCTCGGCTGCCATGAACCCGGGGAATGCAAATAATCCGGCGGAAGCCATAAAAGCAGCGTTTATTCTTTTGTCCTCCATTGTACCTGTAGCGTTAGGTTCGCTGCTGATCGCCCTGAACCGGTTTATCCCGCTGTCGGTCTTCAGCGCTCAAGCCAGGAAAAACTAATAAGTAAAAATAAACACAAATATGGAACGGTGAAAAGGTTTGGTGATTGAGAATTGGATAAAGTTCGCAGTGATCAGGCCTTTTTTCTTGACTTTGAGTTTCTATTTGAATTCTCCCTTCTGATAGCTTAATATAGAATTATCCCAATACCAGCCAGGAGGTTTTCTTGTTGAATTTAGAGATTGTTAAACTGGGCAGAATGGACTATAAGGAAGCGCTGGAGCTTCAGACAGAACTGTGGCAGAAGGTTTCCTCCGGGGAAGGCCGGGATACGCTGCTGCTGGTGGAGCACCCTCCGGTGATCACGCTTGGCGTGCGAGGGCAGCCGGAACATATTCTGCTGCCGGAGCAGGAGCGGGAACGATTAGGGGTTTCGACAGTGCAGGTCAGCCGCGGCGGAGATGTAACCTATCATGGCCCGGGGCAGATTGTCGGTTATCCCATCATGAACCTGAACCGCTGGGGCAGGGATATTCACGATTTTGTCGGAAGAATTGAAAACACTTTCATCAAGCTGCTGAAGGAGGATTACGGCCTTCATGCACAGCGCGGCGATAAAACCTATACCGGTGTTTGGGTGGGCATGGAAAAGATTACGGCCATCGGCATCCAGGTGAAAAAGTGGACCACGATGCACGGCTTTGCCTTTAACGTGAACACCGATCTGTCTCACTTTCAATGGATTGTCCCCTGCGGCCTGACAGACAGGGGAGTGACCTCGCTGGAGAAACTGACCGGCCAAAAACAAGATATGGAAAAGCTTTTTCAAAGAACGGGAGAGGTTTTTTGCGAATGCTTTGGGGTGGGTTGAACGGTTGCAGAGAACTGATTATTTCATTCAACGCTGCTTCATTTGAATGAAAACCTGCCGACATACGGGATGGGGATTTCTGGAAGATATTCCTGCGTAAAACTATGACTGACAGCGAAAAGGGGCGGAACATGAACAGAGTGCCAAAACCGGAGTGGCTTCGGGTAAAAGCCCATTCCACAGCGGGTTATGAATATGTGCGAGAAGTGCTGGAAAAGCTTCACCTGAATACGGTTTGCGATGAAGCAGCCTGCCCGAACCGCGGGGAATGCTTTGGGAGGAAAACCGCCACCTTTATGATCCTCGGCAGTGTTTGCACCCGGGGATGTACATTTTGCAATGTAACGAAAGGCGTATCACAGCCTGTGGATGAAAACGAACCGGAACATGTGGCCCAGGCTGTGAAAGCGTTGGGTTTGATGCATACGGTCATCACCTCGGTCACCCGTGATGACTTGCCCGATGGAGGCGCTGGACATTTCGCCCGCGTTGTCGGGGCTATCAGAAAGGAATCCCCCGATGTAACCATCGAAGTTTTAATACCGGACTTTCAGGGGGATGCCAATGCACTTCAAAAGGTGGTTCAATCTCATCCCCATATTATCAATCACAATGTCGAAACGGTTCCCGCACTTTATTCCGAAGTCCGGCCGCAGGCCGATTATCAGCGTTCTCTGGCCTTGATCGGCCGTGTGAAGGAAATGGACGCATCCATCCGAACGAAATCCGGCATCATGGTGGGTTTAGGGGAAAAACCCGAGGAAGTGCTGAAGGTTCTTTCTGATTTGCGTCAGGTGAAATGCGATTTTTTAACAGTCGGGCAATACCTGGCGCCTTCGGCCAGACATCACGCAGTGGTGGAATATATCCGGCCGGAGCAGTTTGAGGTTTACCGGCAGGAAGCTTATAAAATGGGTTTTATACATGTAGCATCCGGGCCGCTGGTCAGAAGCTCGTACATGGCTGAACAGGCTCTTCGGAGGTAAAAGTAACAGATGGCAGCTTAAGTTTTTTATCATTGTGAAAGAGCTGCCATGAGTGCAGCGAATGTCATCCTGAGCCAAGCGAAGAATCTTCTTTGGAATTACCTTGAACAGGCAGTGAGCAATATCTCCCGCCACGAAAAGCAGTGTGTTGCAATTGCTTCCATAGTAATAAATTTTGATGATTGAAAAAATCAGGAAGATTGTTCTAAAATGAAACCATAGGATAAAATCTGGAGTTGATGCAAGCTTGATAAATAGAGTAGGGAGGAAGTAATCATGTACGTTTATAATCGTGATAAGGTGAACCAGGCATATGAGGCCGCAAAAGAAGTTTATGCACAGTATGGGGTGGATACCGGAAAAGTATTGGAAGAACTGAAAAAGGTGCGGATATCGCTGCACTGCTGGCAGGGCGATGACGTGGCAGGGTTTGAATCCTCGACGGGGTTGTCGGGTGGCGGCATCATGGCAACGGGAAATTACCCCGGCAGGGCACGCAATGGTGAAGAGCTTCGCCAGGATCTGAACAAGGCGTTAAGTCTGATCCCGGGAAAACACAAGGTCAATCTGCATGCGATCTACGCTGAAACCGACGGTAAACCGGTGGGCAGGGACGCGCTGACCATAAACCACTTTCAAAACTGGGTGGCCTGGGCAAGGGAAAAAGGCATCGGTCTGGATTTTAACCCCACCTATTTTTCACACCCTCTTGCCGATTCAGGGTACACGCTGGCCAACCCGGACGACGGAATCCGGAAATTCTGGATTGAGCATGGCAAGCGCACCCGCGAAATTGCCGCAAGAATGGGGGAGGAATTACATACCCCCTGCGTGAACAACATCTGGATCCCGGACGGTTCCAAGGACGTTCCAGCCGACAGGCAAGCCAAAAGGCAGCTTTTAAAGGAAGCGCTGGATGAAGTTCTGGCAGCGCAGTTCAACCGGGAGCATCTGGTGGATGCAGTGGAATCCAAGCTGTTTGGCATTGGCTCTGAAAGCTATGTCGTGGGCTCCCACGAATTTTACATGGGCTATGTGTTCAGCAATCCAAAGGTCATCCTGTGCCTGGACGCCGGACACTTCCATCCCACCGAGAACATATATGACAAAATTACCTCCATTTTAACCTATAAGGATCAGCTGCTGCTGCATGTCAGCAGGGGAGTACGCTGGGACAGTGACCATGTGGTGCTGTTCAATGATGATACCCTTGCCATCATGCAGGAAATCAAACACAGTAACGCCTTTGGCAGGGTTCATATCGCACTGGACTTCTTCGATGCGTCCATCAACAGGATTACCGCATGGGTTACAGGAACCAGGGCTGCACTGAAGGCAGTTTTATACGCCATGCTTGAACCCACGCACCTGCTGGTGGAAGCCGAAAACAGCGGCAATTTTGGAAACCGCCTTGCACTGATGGATGAATTCAAAGGGCTGCCCTTTGCCGCCGTGTGGAACAGATACTGCCAGGAGAACGAGGTTCCTGTGGGCACTGCCTGGCTGGATGAAGTGAAAAGCTATGAAAACACGGTTCTGAGAGGCCGTTCGGAATAACGTGTTTATTCATAAAACGCCGGGCTTACAGGCTTGAAACCCGCATAGCAGCGTTAATTACTACACTTTATGCGAGTTTTTCATGAATAAACTGACTTTCCGAGCCGGCTCCTGCAATAAGAAAGTGAGGATCACCATGTTTGACGGACAATTGAAGGACCTGGAAAGAATCTCCCAGGCAGTGGGCAATAGCCCCGATCTGGTTCAGGGCGGCGGCGGGAATACTTCGGTAAAGCTCGACGACACAAGAATGGCCGTAAAGGCATCGGGCTACAAGCTGAAGGAAATTACCCCCACCGAAGGCTATGTCGTTGTTCATTATAAAAATATCCGGGAATACCACCAGAATGTTGATCTGTCGGAAGACAGGGATTATGAAAAGGAAAGCGGAGAATTCGTCAGGGCGAACATCATCCCGATGGAGGGTCTGAAACCTCTGCGCCCTTCAGTAGAGGCGGGCTTTCATTCCATTTTGATGAAGCATGTCATTCACACTCACCCGGTTTATGCCAATATGATCTGCTGCTGCAAACATGGAAAAGAGCTGGCCGACAGAATCTTTGCTTCCAAAGAATATGGTTTTGTATGGATTCCATACATCAACCCCGGTTTTATGCTGACCCTTTCGATGCTTCAGGAAGTTTCCGCGTACAAGCAGGAACAGGGTAAGTTCCCGCAGGTGATTTTTATGGAAAACCACGGGCTTGTGGTAACCGCCGATACTGCTGACGCGGCTATTTCACTGCATGAAGATGTGAACCATACTATACGGCAGTATTTTCATATGGATGAACCATACCCATCGGTCAGGATAGAAGCGGCTGGGGATGGAACCTTCAAAAGCAAGACCCAATACCTGACCGATTACTTCAAGGGCCGGGACATGACAATGTCATTCTTTGATGATATGGCACTATATCCCGATCAGCTGGTATACCTCAATGGCAATATCGCAGTGAACGAATCCACCCAAAAGCTGAATATCAATACAGTCACCGGGGAAATCATTTATAAAACCAATGAAAAGGAAGCACTGACGATGGAGGAAACCCTGCTGGGCTTCATTTTTGTTGTGGAAAGCATCCGGAAAAACAATCTGCCATTGAAAACCATGAGTGATAAGGAAACAGCTTTTATCCGGAACTGGGAAAGTGAGAAATACCGCAAGAGTTTGGTTTCAACCAACCATTGACAACAGGAAGCAATTTCATTATAATCATAGTCAAACCATAAGCAAAGGCAATGAAAGGAACGAGTAACCGTTATTGCCCACAGGGAGAAGGCGCCGCGACTGAGAGCGCTTTTGGAACACAAAACGGCGAAAGAACGGCCCGGAGCCGGACGGACGAAAGCTTCAAGTAGTCCGGACACGTATTCGTCCGCGTTAAGGACAAAAGCGGAAGAGTTTCTTCTATTAGGGTGGTACCGCGGGAATGCCTCTCGTCCCTTTGTTGTGGACAGAGGCTTTTTTGATCCGAATTTTTTCATCCTGCCCGCAGATGGCTAGGCGACTGTCTGCAGGGGAAATATAAACGAGAACAAATAGTATGGGAGGGATGCGGTATGTTAACCAAAGCACCCAAGGGAACAAGGGACATTTTGCCAGAAGAAATTTACAAATGGTATTTTGTCGAGGAGAAGTTCAGAGAGATCTGTCATCAATTCGGGTATCATGAGATACGCATTCCTGTTTTTGAACACACCGAGCTTTTCCAAAGGGGTGTCGGAGATACGACCGATATCGTTCAGAAGGAAATGTACACCTTCGACGATAAGGGAGGCAGAAGCATAACCCTCAGGCCGGAAGGAACCGCAGGCGTTGTCAGAAGCTACATTGAAAATGGCATGGCATCGCTCCCCCAGCCGGTAAAGCTTTTTTACAACATTACCGCTTACCGTTATGAGAATGTTCAGAAGGGCCGTTACCGTGAGTTTCACCAGTTTGGTGTGGAACTGTTCGGGGCTGCCGAACCCAGCGCAGATGTAGAGGTCATTTCATTGCTGCACCTGTTTTTCACAAGGCTGGGCATAAAGAATTTAGCGCTAAACCTGAACAGCATAGGCTGCCCCACCTGCCGGGCTGCTTATAACGAAAAGCTGAAGGAATATCTCAGGCCCAAGCTCGACAAGCTTTGTCATACCTGCAAAGAGAGATATGATCGTAACCCGATGCGCATTATCGACTGTAAGGAAGATAGCTGCAAGCAGGAACTGACCGATGCTCCGGCGTTACTGGACTATATTTGCGACGATTGCGCCAAACATTTTGAAAAGCTGAAGGAAAAGCTGACCGCCATGGGCATCTCTTTCTCCATCGACAAAGGGATTGTCCGCGGTCTGGATTATTATACAAGAACTGTTTTTGAATTTGTATCAAAAAATATCGGCACTCAGGGAACCGTTTGCGGCGGAGGACGTTACGACGGGCTGATTGAAGCCTGCGGCGGCAATCCGTCTCCGGGAATCGGTTTTGGCCTTGGTATTGAAAGGCTGCTGCTTGAAATGGACAGCCAGGGCATAGTGATACCGCCGCCGGATTCGCCGGATATATTCATTGGCGTGATCGGGGAAAAGGCTGAGCAGTTCTCGGAAGGGCTGGCACTGAAGTTAAGGTCGGCGGGGATTTCCTGTCATAAGGATATCATGGGACGCAGCGTGAAGGCGCAAATGAAATTTGCCAATAAACTGAATGCACGCTTTGCGGTCATCCTTGGGGACAGTGAAGTGGAAAGCGGCAAGGTGGAATTGAAAAACATGACCACCGGCGAGGGCAGGGATATCCATATCGACACCCTGCTGGACCGGTTGCTGAAATCCAAACAGGGAACTGTTTAATTCCTTCCGGTGCCGGAACAGGCGGGAAGAATCACGGGTGAATTTACGATTGTACAGGCAGAAGGTATATTATTATTTCGGTACAACAGGCAGAAAGGGAGATGAATGCTATGGCTGAAAATCTGGCGGGAATGAAGCGCACACATCGCTGTTCGGAGGTGACCTCGGACAACGTAGGCCAGGAAATGGTAGTGATGGGCTGGGCGCATAAAAGAAGGGACCTGGGCGGTGTAATATTTGTGGATCTGCGGGACAGAAGCGGTCTATTGCAGATCGTATTCCGCAATGAACTGGACAGCGCTCTTCATAACAAGGCGGAGCAGATTCGCGGCGAATATGTTCTTGCTGTCAGGGGAAC
>JAEZBW010000174.1 GCA_023426765.1 Bacillota bacterium | reverse complement strand
ATTTCCGGTTAACGGAGATGAAGGGACTAAAGTTATCGGCATCATCGAGAAGATCTATGGGATGAACCGTTCCAATCCTTTCCAGAAATTAGGTTGACACGGAATACTCCCATGCATATAATAAAATTAATCTCTTTGCACTGCATTACATTCTATAACGGAATGCGAGCTCAACAGTACAAACTGATCAGGCGATGAACCTTCAATAAGGTACGTAAGGCCGGGCCACTGACAAGTGGCAGCAGATTGCAAACCATATGCACATCTGTGGGACAGAAGTATGTTCCATAGGTGTTTTTTTTTATATCCTGATGGAATGAACACTAACAAAGGATTTCATGGAGAATGGGTATGCGAATTCTGATTTATGGTGCCGGTGTAATAGGCAGTATTTTTGCAGGTAAGCTCGCCGCGTCAGGGGAGGACGTTACGGTTCTGGCGCGTGGTAAACGTCTTGACGAACTGCGACAGAATGGGATTATTCTTTCCGTTCCCGGTGAAAACAGGTCTGAGCGTTTTCCCGTAAAGACTACCGGGCATCTTGCACCGGATGACTTGTACGACTATATCCTTGTTGTGATGCAACGGACACAGGTGGACAGTGTGCTGCCGGTTCTTTCTCAAAATCATTCCGAAAATATTGTTTTCGTTGTCAATACCGCTGCCGGATATGACGATTGGGAACAGGCTGTGGGCAGTGAGCGGCTGATGCTTGGTTTTCCATCGGCGGGTGGTGAACGTATCGATGGTAAAGTGATATACTTTATTGGGAAAGGAATCATGCGCTCATTTCAAACAACGACGTTTGGGGAATACAGCGGTAGGAAAACCGAACGAGTTTGCCGGCTAATACATACTTTTAAACTTGCAGGTATCCCCAGCGTTTTCTGTGATGACATGGATGCCTGGCAAAAGACCCATGTTGCAATGGTGACAAGCATTGGAAATGCGCTGTACCAATTCGATTGCGACAATTACCGCCTTGCCCGGTCCAATGACAGCATCCGTCTTATGCTGCGCGGCATTCAGGAGGGCTTCACCGTACTTAAGAAACTTGGAATTATAACAAAACCCAGAAAGCTTTGGTATATGAAGCTGCCGGTATGGATGACAGCAGGAATATTCAGGATTGTTATGGGCACCAAACTTGCTGAAACCGCCCTTGCAAAGCATTGTAAGTCCGCAAAAACGGAAATGCTTTGCCTGCAGGCGGAATTTGATTTATTGATCGCTCAAAGCCGGGTAAAAACACCTGCGATAGATAGATTGAGGGAATATCTGTTATCATCGAACATGAAAAATAATGAATAGGGAAGGGATTTCATACAAAGAAAAAACAATATTGAATCTACACCTTTAATGTATTCGGGTGATGATTCATAAAAAATATATGGTTCATTGGTATGGAAAGGATATCATTGTTTGATAGAGACAACGGTTAAGTATATAATAGAGTCAACGAAAAATTTAGATCTTTAAACGGGGAGGATGTTCGATGAATGAAAATAAAGTCTATAAAATGAGCTTTGCAAGTGTGTATCCTCTGTATGTTTCTAAAGCGGAGAAAAAAGGACGCACCAAACAAGAGGTCGATGAAATCATTCGATGGCTGACCGGATATACTCAAGCCCAGATGGAGGAGCAAATTCAAAAGCAAACGGACTTTGAAACATTCTTTAAGGATGCACCCTGCCTGAACCCATCCAGAACCCTGATCAAAGGAGTCATCTGTGGTATCAGGGTAGAGGACATAAAAGAACCCCTGATGCAGGAAATCCGATATTTGGATAAGCTGATTGATGAACTGGCAAAAGGCAAATCGATGGATAAAATCCTTCGGGCCCATTAACTATACTTCAGTGTGAACTGATTCGCAGAGGTTCTTTGGAAAAAATAATGAGCCGCTAGTAATTGACCTGAGTCATTTATTGTAGTATAATTGACCCAGGTCAATTATTTGTGAGGTGGATTTCATGTCAAAATCACCGGAAAAAATGAAAGCGGTTAAGGAGCGTCTTTTTCAAGCTGCTATGGAGCTGTTTGAGAAAAAAGGATATGAAAATACCAGCGTTGCAGAGATCACACAACAAGCAGGCGTCAGTAAGGGAACCTTTTTCACGCATTTTTCTTCAAAGGATGCAGTCTTCTCTGCAATCGGCGGCATTTTTACGGAATACATGCAGGGCATCGTGGATACTGGGCTTACCGAAAACCGTTCTGCAAAACAGATACTTCTGGAATGCATCTGCATGGCGGATGAATGGTGCACAACGAACAAAAAGATGATCCTCCAGGTTTTAATATCAGGCATGTACCAGCCAACCCTGGGCAGCCACGCAACAAGTAATCGTGTAGTTATGGCTGAAATGCTGTTAAGAGTATTGAAAACCGGCCAGCAAAACGGAGAGATATCAGCGAGTATTTCCGGCGAAGATGCAACCTCGATGCTTGTCGGTCTGTTCTTTAACGTCATGTATGACTGGTTTCATGACAATGGTGCATGGTCTTTAAAGGATAAACTTTCCGATTGCCTGGAAATTCTATATCGGGGGATTGGTTCATGAAAAGCCGATGGCTCGCATTAACCGGAGTTTTAATCGGCATGGGAGCCTCTGCCATGATGCAGGCGGTATGATGCAGTTATCCCGCAATCTGGGCGGTACGATGGGTGTGACGCTTCCCGGGATCCTGATTTCAGGTCCGCTGCCGGTTCGAACAGGCCTGAAGGGTATTTTTCTATTCCTGGCAATTGTAAGCATATCTGCTTTTATTTTTTATTATGTTACCAATAAGCAGCTTTCGGGGGATAAATCGGGGGTGATCGGGCCATGATCCTGTGGTTTCATGAAATCAATCAACATTCAATTTCCATCGCCGGCGGAAAGGGAGCCAATCTTGGGGAAATGACCCAAAGCGGTTTTCCGGTACCGCCTGGCTTTTGCATCTCCACAGCGGCTTATCGTGAACATATAAGCAGGTTGGCATTGACACCATATATTCAGATTATTTCCACAGCTGTTCTGGAAGAAGACATACGAGAGCTGGACCAAACATCTGTAAAGGTACGTAAACAAATTGAAGAAACAAGCATGCTGGAGCCTGTCAGTCAACAAATTCTCAAAGCATATCAAAGCCTGGCAGCCCTGGGAACACCATTGGTTTCGGTTCGTTCCTCTGCGACGGCTGAGGATTTGCCATCAGCCAGCTTTGCCGGGCAGCAGGAAACCTATCTCTCTGTCAGAGGAGAGGAACAGCTGTTGAAATATGTTAAAAAATGCTGGGCTTCCTTATGGACGCCGCGTTCCATCACATACCGGCAGAAGAATGGCTTTACGCATGAACAGACAGCCTTGGCCGTAGTGGTACAGGCAATGGTATTGTCAGAAAAGTCAGGTGTGTTATTTACCGTCAATCCCATATCGGGGAAACCGGCGGAGATGATGATCAACGCCTCTTACGGCTTGGGAGAGAGCATTGTTTCAGGCCTTGTCACCCCGGATACTTATGTCTTGTCGAAACAGAATCCACTCATTCTGGAAAAGCACGCAGGAACAAAGGAGACGAAGATTATCACCGGACCCGACGGGTTGACTGTTCAAATGAAAGTACCGCAGGAGATGCAAAGCAAGCTCTGCCTGGAAGAGGCGGAGTTAACAGCCCTGCGTGAGCTTGGACTCCGTGTGGAAAACCATTATGGGAAGCCTCAGGATATTGAATGGGCTATCGCTGACAAAAAAGTGTATTTGCTTCAGTCAAGGCCTATTACTGCCATATCATCGGCCAGTGCTTCCGCATTATTGGAAAACAAACCTGCGGCCCCAAAAAAGTTAAGCAGAATGCAGAGAAAGATTCTGGATAACTTCAGGGAGCATATTCCTGACGCGCCTTACCCGTTGGATTATGAACCGCTGCTTTTATTGAACGAGCAGAAGAATGCCGTTTTTTATGAGCTTGGGATCACCATGCCTGCAGAGAGGAAAATGGTTCTGATGGATACCAGGGGGATCCTTTCGGTGGGTAAGTTGCTGCCGCATCCGAACATTCGTCTTTTATGGATGCCTGTCACCCTGCGGCGCTTACTCAGGCTGGAGAGCAGCGGTTCTTTAAGGGAATCCAGGGACAGATTCATGTTTGAACTGAACACTCTCCAAAGTATTGAGCCATCAAGCCTTGATAACCGGGAACTATCCGACTGCATCCTTCAGGCGGTGGATTTGGCCATGAAGTGGATTCATCTGCGTTTTCAGGCATATGTGTTTCCGATGGTTTTTTTGGGCTTTTTTCTGAACCGGTTTATCCGCAAAGCAAAGAAACTGGAGAAATCCATTAACCAGTATGACTTCTTAGCGGGGTTGAATTACAAAACTGCTGAAATTGAGCATGCACTGTACTGTTTGGCTGATCAGGCGGATAAAACCCCTACCGTCAGGCAGTTATTTCTTGAAGAGCCCTTGAAAGAAATCGTATCAAACCTAAAAAGCGAACCGGATAACAATGTTTTTTATGAACAGTTCACCCGGTTTTTAGAGAATTATGGTGCCAGGACAATGAAAGCATATACCCCATTTTCAGCTGAATCCTGGTCGGAACACCCGGAGTTGCTTTTTGGTACACTCAGCTCGATCCTGAAAGCGGGAAACATTCAAAAGCATCTGAAACAGCATAGTGACGGTGAAAAGAAGTATACAGATCTGAAAGACAAAGTGACTCATCAGATGTCAAGAACGAAGAAACGGAATTTTGAACATTTGCTGGATCAGTTCCGTTCGGCCCATATGGGACGTGAAGAACTGGTTTACCGGACGGAACAATGCTTTGTTACTGCCCGGAGGGCTGTAGCCGAAGCTGCAAGCAGGCTCTATAAAAATGGCCTCCTGGCCGAACAGAAAGATATCCGCTATCTTACATTAAGCGAACTGAAGCAGTTACTCACTGAAACACCTGGCAACAAAGAAGTATGCAACAAGGCTGCAAACAGAAAGGCTAATCGCTATCTGGCAGAGCAGGCATGGAATGCAGCATCGAACCACGAGACTGAAATTACAGCGGATAGTACCATCATTCATGGTTTATCCGGAAGCCCGGGCATTGCCAGGGGAATCGTCAGAATCATCCATGACCCCGAAGAGTTTGATACGCTGCAAAAGGGGGAAGTTCTTGTCTGCCGCTTTACCGATCCGGTATGGACACCGCTGTTTTCGGTGGCATGCGCCGTGGTCTGTGATACAGG
>JAEZBW010000157.1 GCA_023426765.1 Bacillota bacterium | reverse complement strand
GTTAAGCATACCGATAAACGCACAGGAACCACCTATGTTTATGAATCAGAGTCCTACTGGGACAAGGAAAAGAAGCAACCAAGAAACAAACGAACCCTTATCGGTAAGATTGATGAAGAAACTGGTGAAACAATACCCACAGATGGTCGGGGCAGAAAAAGAAAAAGCCCTGTTGAAAAAGATGGCAGCAAGGATGAAACCTTTATTTCTGAATATCAGGAACAACTGAAAGAAAAAGAAGCTGTGATAAAACAACTGACTGCTGAAAATCAGCAACTGAAAAAGAATCTGTCCGCAGTCTTGGAAAGTCTCCGTAAAATCACTGGCAAATATGATGGAAATATTTAGTTGAGGGGATATTGCAAAAATGTACACAAATCTGTCAAGAGACATTAAATTTTATAGTGATAAACCCGGCCGGGAGCTCTTGGAGATCCTGGCCAGAGCTCTTGACGAACTTAAAGAATTTGATGCCATAATGCTAGAAAACGGTCGTGCTAATATTGCCATGGCGAAAGACTATATGTCACTGGTGGATAAGTGCAGGATTATGGAAGAGGAAATCAAAACACTTAAGGCTGCCCTTGATAAATCCATACATGATAACCGGCTCAAGACCTCGGATATATTTGGCCGAAGCACGGAAAAACTGTCTGACATTGTTGATTCCCCAATGGCTACGGAAATCGTTGATGAGGATACTGTCGAGGCATCAGTCGCTGATGTTATCCCGATTGATAGAGCATCCTGGAAATCCCAACATAATGAGTTTAGCCGGAACCAGGGCAAAAAATCTCCCGGAAAACGCAAAAAGGATCTTGCAAATCTTCCATCTGTTAATGTTTATGAGCTTGATGTAAATGAGCTCAACAGACTGTATGGGGAGAACAACTGGCGTATTGCCTATTGGCATGCTTACCGGTCTGTTGAATGCATTCCGACCACAGTCTATGAAAAAATATCATATATTCCGGTCGTTTCGGTAGGATTAGAGCATGTGCTGTGCAGTATACCAAGAGATAACGTACTTATCAGCAACAGCATTGCATCAGCATCTCTCGCAGCACTTATCCTCTATCATAAGTTTTTTCTTGCCCTGCCAATATACAGACAGGAAACTTATTTCAAAAATCTCGGCCTTACACTGTCGCGACAGACAATGAACAACTGGGTAAATCGTCTGGCAATGGAGATCTTTTCTCTGATCTATGACAGAATGACCCAGTTGCTCATGCAGGTTGAATATCATCAGTGCGACGAAACGTACTTTCAGGTAAATAAAGATGGCAGGGAAGCCGGCACAAAAAGTTTTATGTGGGTACATATTTCAAGTGAACTTCTTAAAGAACATCCGATCATAGTATATTGCTTTGAGCTAACCAGGGGAACCGACCATCTGCGTAAGTTCTATGAAGATTTCAAAGGATATATCACCTGTGATGCTTATATATCTTATCACGTACTTGGAGAAGAGAATGCGGATGTAATAATTATTTGCGGGTGTATGATGCATCTGCGCAGGCGTTTTGTCAAATCTCTGTCACTTATCGATACCAAAGGACTTGATTATGAGACCATAGAAGCACTTCCGGAAACAAAAGTGCTAAAGCTGATCGGCAGGATTTATGATGAAGATGAGCCTTTGAAATCTCTTTCTGCCGAAGAACGCAAAGAGATTCGTAAACAAAGAGTACGTCCCCTCGTTAATGAGCTATATGAGTATCTCGACACCCTCGATGTTACCGATCCACTGACCAGTGACCGATTGAGGGATGCCATTCAATATGCCATAAACCAGAAGAAATATATATACAGATTCCTGGATGATGGAAATATCCCAATCGATGATGGGGCCACGGAACGCGCCATAAGACCATTCACAATAGGCAGGAATAACTGGATAGCTTGCGATTCAATAGTTGGAGCCGAAGCTGCTGCAATCATGTATACTATTGTGGAAACAGCAAAAGCGAACAAAGCAAATATTTACCACTACTTAAGGTATCTGCTTGAACAGGTTCCCAAGCATTTGGATGACAAAAATCTTGATTTTCTGGATGACATGCTGCCATGGTCAGATAAGTATCTTTCATATGAAAAAGATCAGACAATGAGCATACCAAAACTGGTATTAAAAGAAAATGAATATGATACCAGACCCAAAACGCCACGAAAAAGTGATTATGGTGATCTTCGAAAGTCATTATTAATTCAAGATGCTGCGACTGCTTAGATCAGCCTGGAGATTTCACATCTCCGGGATACCTCTCGTGCTTTTTCATAACTATTCCCACAATATGATACCAAAAATGAAAATAGCTGGCTAGACACCGGCTATTTGACGGTTACGATTGGGCAATGGCGTATAGCTAGATAATGATATTTTTTGCTGACAGGTTTGCTGCCTGAGGCCTTGAGGGCTCTGCCCTCAAACTCCCGGGGTTTATTCGCCAAGGCATACCGGTGAACTGAGAAACTGGCGAATCCGAAGACTCGCCGTTCCACCGTATAAGCCGCAGCAAGCGTTGGGTCGCTCCCCAGCGGAGCCCTCTTTATGCTGCAATATGAGTATTAACAATTATATGGTTGATTATTCCATTTACACTAAAAAATATTCACACCCGAATCTGGAGCAGCTGCTCCGGAATTTCTTTTATCCTTTTTTCACACCCACGAATATTTCGATTCAATTTATATGCGTAGTATGATTTTTAAGACTGTTTTTCAGTAGACCCTAAATTAATAATCAGCTTTAGTCCTTCAAACC
>JAEZBW010000122.1 GCA_023426765.1 Bacillota bacterium | reverse complement strand
CTGTCCATCTGCTCCGTAAGGGAGGTTGTATCCAGATCAATCAGCTTTGCACCCTTTTTTACGGGATCATTTTTGTCCACCAACACGTCCAGTATCCGAAGAGGCGTATCAAAGAAAACCTGTGACTTGTTCACTTCTTTGACAATTCCGGGTGCGGTTACATAGGACGATACATCCCCCGTCTGTATCGTTAAAGCTTTAACCGGGGTGGCGTTTCGTACCGACGAACCCAGAGTAAGCACAGTGTCTGAGTTCTTACTCAGGTTGTAATATATCATGCCGCCTATCGCAGCGATCACTATCAGCGCAATAACAAACTTCTTCATGGAAACAATCTCCTCGTATCGTTATTAAAAGTTCCGGTTCAGCAATTCTGTTAATAAACCTTTTTATTTTAGATGATATGCGTTAAGCATAAAGGGAATAAGCCCGATACTCGGCGCCTTGCGCCGGTCACAGGCTCTTTGCGGTCAATAGCCACCCATGACCCCCATCAGGTTGTTTTGCATCCCGGTGGACAGGAGGGAAAGCCCCGCGCTTCCGAGGATGACAATGACAGCCAGAATGGTGGTCAGGGCGAAGGACTTTTTCTTTTCTACCCGGCCTGTGTATACAAACCCAATTCCAAACAAAACAAAGGTCCACAGGTTGAAGATTTCTATCTGGCTTGACAGCCCATAAAGGAAGGTACCCTGTAGTTCCGGGTTAAGCAGCGACGCAACAGACGTGGCCATAGGGCTTGTTAAACTGTTTCCGGTCAGGTAGATGTACGCAGAATGAATGATCGTTCCCACCATGGTGATCATCAGAATATAGCCGGTCATGGAAAAGTATTTCTTAAGCCCCTTTTCACATTTCACCAGCCTGAAGACCAGGTAAAGCAACAGCGTAGCAATCAGCCAGACAATCAGATATGTAAGGGGTGATGCTGCTACACCGATAATTGCGCTCGTGTTTACCAACTGCTCTATCTGACCCGGTGTGGTACTCATCCCCATACTTTTATAGGTGTTATACATTAAATCAAGCGACATGTCTTTTGTTTGTTCCAGCAACAGCAGCTGGCTGGCGATGGCGCCGATTGATATTAAAATGATGGGAAGAAGGACTGTCGGCTTTTTTCTGATAAAAGCGAACAATTTCGAAGGTGCAAAAAATAAATTGCCGATTCTCTGAAAGAGATTCATTTTTTCAGGTACCTTCATGTCATCCAGGAGCATGTTTTCATTATTTCCCTTCATTTTCAGTTCCCCCTCCTACACGATCTTTTCCTGATAAATCACATTCTGCCGGATCATCGAATCCAACACATGAAGCGCATCCACAGGTTTCTCAACTTTTTCGTCCTTCAGCACCAAACCGTCCCGGAAGGTGACGACCCGGTGGGTATGCATTGCAATATCGGGTTCATGGGTAACCAGGACAATCGTTACGCCTTCCCTGTTCAGGTTTTGAAAAATGGCCATGATCTCTTCGCCGGATTTACTGTCCAGGTTGCCGGTGGGCTCATCGGCCAGAAGAATGCTGGGGGTGTTCACCAAAGCCCTGGCAATGGCAACCCTTTGCCGCTGGCCGCCTGACAGCTCGTTCGGTTTGTGATCCATTCTATCCAGCAAATCGACCTTCCGCAAAGCTTCGATCGCTTTCTCACGCCGTATTTTCGCGGATTCTCCGGCATATATCATCGGCAGTTCCACATTTTTCAATGCAGTCATCCTTGGCAGCAGATTGAAGGTTTGAAAAACAAAGCCGATCCTTGCATTTCTGATCTTTGCAAGCTCAAACTCGGACAAGCCTGATATGTCGGTGTTGTTCAGCGTGTAAACTCCCTTCGTCATTTTATCCAGACAGCCGATAATGTTCATCAGCGTGGACTTGCCGGAGCCGGACGGACCCATGATGGAAACGAATTCGCCTTCTTCAACGCTGAAATTGATCCCCTTTAACGCTTCAACCGAAATGGTTCCTGTATTATAAACCTTCCAGAGGTTTTCCATGTAGATCATTTTCATTAACCCCACTAGTATCAACTATTCATTATGTTACACTGTTGCCGCGCTAAAAGCAAATCAGGATAACGTCAGATTTTTAACAAGCCCATTTAATGCAATT
Source organism: Bacillota bacterium (assembly GCA_023426765.1). GTDB lineage: Bacteria > Bacillota > Clostridia > DSM-8532 > DSM-8532 > JAAYJG01. Next base: position 10,792 of record JAEZBW010000122.1, on the reverse strand, counting down.
TTAATCATTTTTAATCAATACGGTATCTTGCAGGATGAGTCTGATAATTTCGAGCCAGGGAAATTATTCTTTTAATCCGCCTTGCTCCGTAGGCTTATGTATCCGTTGATTGTACCAATTGACATCAGTTCTCTGAAATACTATAATTTACTTGATGAGGGCAGCATCGCACAATTCAAATTTTTGGAGATGGTAACATGCTGAAAAACATATCAGATCTGATCACTCCTGAAATATATGAAATGATTTATCGAATGGGGCATCTCGACGAATTGGTCATTGCAGATGCAAATTATATGGCATCTGCTATGAGTAAGCGGGTGGTATATTCTTATTCTCCTTTTAACCATATATTATTGGCCGAAATATTGAAATACTTTCCCCTGGATGAGGATGAAGAATTTCCGGTTACAATCATGTCTCTTGATTATGGGATTTATGAAGAACCACAAATATGGGACGATTATCAGAATGTGTTAAAGAAGATACCCTCTGTCAACCCACTTATACTGAATAAAGTGTCGCGCAGGGAATTCTACCAGCGGACCAAAAATGCTTATGCAACCATACAAACTTCTGATCCGCGTGCAATGGCCGACATTATCATCAGAAAAGGTTTTGTTTTTTCTGATACCGGTATGATACACAATTCACAAAAACCAGGTAAGTGAAGCAAGGGCATGGTTTTTCATTTCATTTTTATCTCATTTTTCTTCCATTACAGCTATAACAGCATTACAGCCAATAGGTCTTTATGCATACCGGCGTAGGCACTTCGGTTTCTGATACCTTTGAAAGCCTGCCGGTTTCGTTGTCTATTCGGAAAACAACAATGTTGTCGGAATCCTGGTTGCAGGCCAACACATAGGATCCGGTGGGGTCTATCGTGAAATTCCTGGGTATTTGGCCGCCACTGGGGGTTGTGTCGACATAGCTGAGCCGCCCGGTGCCTTGATCCACCGCATAAGCAATGATGCTGTTGTGGCCGCGGTTCGAGCCGTAAAGGAACCTCCCGTCCGGGGAAATATGAACGTCCGCGCAGGTGTTCTCCGGGGCGGAATCATCCGGAACCGTCGGAACCTTTTGAAGCTCATGGAAGGATCCGTCGCCACTGTCATAGGCAAGAACAGAAATGGAACTGTCCAGTTCATTGATCAGGTAACAATACCTGTAATTCCTTCCGAAAACGCAATGCCTGGGGCCCGCGCCCGGCTGGGTTTTAAAGAAGGGTATCCCGTTCGGGTGAAGCTTCCCGCCGGCAAAATCGGTGCAATATGTCATCACTTTGTCGATGCCCAGATCGGGCACAAAGGCACGCTGTTCATGTTCATCAAAGATCAGCGAATGAGCGTGGGGAGATGACTGACGCGCCTGATTCACACTGGAGCCGCTGTGCTGGATAAAGCAGGACGCCTGCTTCAGAGAGCCGTCTTTTGCGATTGGAAGGACGCAAATACTTCCGCTCATGAAATTCGAAACAAAAACATGGGTGCTTTTCTGATTGACGATCACATGGCAAGGGTCGGTTCCCCCTGTCGGCTGCGTATTCAGCAGCGTTAGAGCATGTGTTTCAGGATCAACCCTGTAGGCGCTGACACTGCCGCAGGCTTGTCCCTGATATTCCTTCAGCTCGTTTACGGCATACAGAAATTTTCTATTCCTGTCCATGGTCAAATAAGAGGGATTGATAGCTTCCGTTACTTCGCCATGTTGTGTCAGCGTTCCTGTTCCGGAATTGAATAGAAAACGGTATATCCCCTTCCCTTTCCCGTTCAGGATTTGTCCGGTACCAAACCGGATGGGCTGTGTATAGGTTCCCGTATATACTACTATGTTTTTTGACATGACGATGCCCTCCATTGCGATTACTCATGGCTGCAAAACAAAATAAATTGAATTTGCGGAAATCAGAAGGTGATGACCGTTCTTCCCAGGGAATTGCCTGAACGAAGCTGTTCCATGGCTTCATTGATATTGTCAAGACTATATGTTTTATATACAAACGGATCGAGGATTCCTTTTTCAACCAGCCGGATGGTTTCCACCAGATCCCTTCGGTTGCTTCCACGGATGCCGATGATCTCCTTTTCCTTCATGGCCGTAGTTTGGTACCGCGCCTGGAAGGTATCTTCATCGTACCCGACCATCACAACCTTGCCCCCCGGCCTTACGATATCCAGGCTGGTTTGGATGGATGAACCGATGCCGATGTTGTCAAATACAACATCACACATTTCACCCATGGTCAGCTCGTGAATCCTTTGAACCAGATCTTCCCGGGATGTGTTAATTCCTGCGTGGGCTCCAAACCGGCATGCAATCTCCAGCTTTTCATCCTTCCGGCTTGTACAGTAAACCTCCGCACCGAAATGCTTAGCGATTTGTATTCCCTGAAAGCCTAAGCCGCCAATGCCCAGAATGCATATTTTATCGGATGCGCGAACCTGGCCCTGGTTCTTGATGGCGTGATACATGCAGGCTACGGCATCCGGAATGATTGCCGCCTTTTCAAAGGGAACCCTTCTGTCAATTTTCAATAAATTGGCGGCAGGCGCTACCATATATTCACAGTGACCGCCATTGCGCTCAAAACCCAGACGCACCAGGTTTGTACACAGGTTTCCTCTTCCTGTGGTACAGAAACGGCAGGTATTGCACAGAATATCGATTGCAACGATGACCGTATCCCCAACTTCAAAGCCCGTTACCTCATCACCCAGCTCGTATACCTCACCGGCTGTTTCGTGCCCCGGGATATAAGGCGTTCGGATGGTCGCCAGCCGCCCGTCCTGAATGTGCAAATCGGTTCCGCACAAACCGCTGGCCCTTACTTTGATCAGCACTTCTCCCCGGCCAGGGGCAGGTATTGGAACCTCCCTGACGGCAAGCTTTTGATGGAAGTGCTCCAGAACTGCAGCTTTCATCGTCTTATTACTCATGTCTTTTCTCCAGCCTTTTTACTTTTTCTTAATGTACTTCTGTGTGTCAATCACTACTGCAATGAGAATGATAGCCCCTTTTACGAAGTAAACCAGATAGGGATTCACCTGGATATAAACCAACCCATAGCTGATGATTTGGAATAGCAGAACACCTGTAATAATTCCTTTAATCGTTCCAATGCCGCCGCGCATGGATACGCCGCCTACCACGCAGGCTGCGATGGCATCCAGTTCATAGCTCTGACCCAAAGCGTTGGTCGCGCTACCCGTACGGGCTACTTCAAGGGCGCCGCCAAAGCCGTACAGCAAGCCGGCCAGAACATAGATCGCCAGCATATTGAATACGATGTTTACCCCCGACACATTTGCCGCTTCGGGGTTCCCGCCGATGGCGAACATGTTTTTCCCAAGCTTCGTCTTGTTCCATATAAACCAGACAATTCCCACAACAACCACCGCATACAAGATGATGAACTGCAGCCGGAAGCCAAAAATATTAATTCCATTCTGTGCGAAGCTGGTGAATTTATTGTCAAGCACTCCGATAGGAGCTGAATTGCTTACTGCGTCAAAATATACCGACATTAATCCGTAAACCACCATTTGCATGCCCAGGGATGCAATAAAGGGAGCTACCTTCATTTTTGCAACCAAAAAGCCGTGAGCAAGCGAGAACAAACCGCAGATCACCATGCCCAGAAGAATTGGCAGCCATATCGGCAGCCGCGGCAAATTTGGGAAAACCCTTGAGACATAATCCGGTGACTGAAGCAGCGATGCGGTAATCAGCCCTGCAAAGCCTATCAGCCGTCCTGCCGAAAGGTCGGTACCCCCCAGAACGATGGGCCCCGCAATAGCGCAGGCAAAGATCATTCTTGTGGCCGACTGGCTTAAGATAAACCCAAAGTTCTTAATATTCAAAAAGGAGGGATCCATCGCCACAATGGTTCCAAACAGTGCGATAAGCACAATATAAATGGCATTGTTGATCAATAAATCCTTCAGGCTTTTCGATTCCAGTTTTTTGATTGTGGAAGCGAACATATTCATAACATTTCATCCTCTCTACAGGTACCTGGCGGCAAGTCGCAGCAGTTCTTCCTGCGATGTGTTTTTTGCTTCGACAATGCCGGCAACGCGGCCATTGCTCATAACCATGATACGATCGGATATCCCGAGCAGCTCGGGCATTTCCGAGGAGATAAAGACCACTGCGTTTCCTTTTTCCGCACAATCGATAATCAGCTGGTATATATCATATTTTGCCCCAACATCAATGCCTCGGGTTGGTTCATCCAGCAGCATGATGGTGGGTTGTGTCAGCAGCCAGCGGCCCATGATCACCTTTTGCTGATTCCCGCCTGAAAGGTTTTGAATTTTGGTTTTGTTCCCCGGTGTTTTCACGCTCAGCGCGTCAACCACCCATTTGGTGTCTTCCTTCATTTTTTTCTCATTCAGGACGCCAAACCTGTTGGTATACCGATCAATATTGGCTATCATGCTGTTAAAGGTGATGTCCAGCGTCGGAAAAATGCCCGAATACCGGCGTTCCTCCGTTAAAAGCGCAAAACCGTTGCCTTTGGATTCCCGGGCATTCCTGTTTTCTATCTGCCTGTCTTGAAGCTGAATGCGGCCGCTTTTGCGTTTCCGAATGCCAAACAGGGTTTCAACCGTCTCGGTTCTGCGGGATCCCATCAGGCCTGCCACCCCTAATATCTCACCTTTTCGAAGCTGAAAGGATGCGTCGGTGACGGTCGGCATATATTCCCCGGCAAGGTTCTCCACGCTCAGAATGACCTCGTCCGAGGGCTTTGTTTTTTTGGGCGGAAAACGGTTTGTAAGCTCTCTGCCGACAATCAGGCTGATCATCTTGTCAAAGGTTAAATCACTGCTGCTTCCGGTATAAATCCATTTACCGTCCCGCATAACCGTAACTTCATCCGATATTTCCAATATTTCTTCCATTTTATGTGAAATATAGACTATCCCGCAGCCTTCATCCCGAAGCTTGCGGATAATGCCAAACAGATGCTTCACTTCCACTTCGGTCAGTGATGAGGTGGGCTCATCAAACACGATAATTTTGGCACTGCAGGACACTGCTTTCGCGATTTCAACCATTTGTCTTTGCGAAACAGAGAGGGTGTTGATAATTGCGGCCGGATCGACGTCAATATTCAGGTTCTTAAAGATTTTTTCGGTGTCTGCATACATCTTTTTGCTGTCGACAATAATTCCCTTCATCGGAAATCTTCCAAGCCAGATGTTTTCCATGACACTGCGATCCATCACCTGGTTCAGCTCCTGATGAACCATCGATACACCATTGTCCAGCGCCTGCCGTGGATTACTGAAGCTGACGGGCCCCCCCTTAAAAATAATCTCGCCCGAATCATGCTGATAAATCCCAAACAGGCATTTCATCAGGGTCGATTTGCCCGCGCCATTCTCTCCCATCAATGCATGCACCGAATGAGGCCGGATCTTCAGCCGGGCATTATCCAGGGCTTTAACACCGGGAAAGCTTTTATTGATATCGTTCATTTCCAAAAGAAAAGCTTCAGTTTTATCCTTCTGGCTCATTCGTTTCATCACCCTATTCCAGGAAATGCACAGGCTGTATTTCTACAGCCTGTATTTCCGGTTTTGCACATCGAAGTTTTACTTTAATGCATTGGCATACATGTCTTTTGCAATCTGAAGATTGTCTTTGGAGATCGGAATATACGGTACGCGAATGGCCTTCATTTCATCCGGCTGAATTGTGATGCCGGTGTAAACATCTTTTCCGGAGGCTGCATTGAACGCCATGGTGTAGATGTTCCAGCCTTCGCTGTAGGCATCGGACAGGATGGAGCCGATGATGGTTCCATTTTCAATCAGCGGAAGAACCTCGGGCAGCGCGTTGATGCCAATGGCCCCCATGACCTTGCTTGTATCGGTCCCGAAGTATCCTTCGGATTTGGCAGATTCAATACCGCCAAGGAGCATCGCATCATTGTTTGACAGAATCATTTCAACCTTGTCGCCGAATTTTCCCATCCACACATCGGTTACGTCCTTCGCGGTCTGGGTTTTAAAATCGCCTGGCTGAACATCCAGCAATTCGGCCTTGAAGCCTGCTGCAGCAAAGGTCTCCTGATTGGCTGTTGTTCTTGCCTCGGCATCCGGGTGACCCAGTGTACCTTTCAGAATAACATATTGCAGAATTCCATCGCCATTTTTATCATAGGCAGGGTTGGCCTTGAAAGCTTCCATTGCCATTTCAGCCTGCATTCTGCCTGAATCTGCAGGGGTGGTGCCTACATACCAGCATTTGTCATAGCTGTTCATGTCTTCTGCGGAAGGGCTTCTGTTGAAGAAAACCAACGGAATGTTCGCAGCTTTTGCTTTACTGATGATGGTTGAAGCCGCTTTGGGGTCAACTGCGTTTACACAAAGAGCATCTACGCCTTTGCTGATAAGGATGTCGATCTGCTCTACCTGTTTGGCCTGATCGTTTTGAGCGTCAACCATCTGAATTTCAGCATTATCTCCCGCAATCGTCATAATGGAATTACGGATATAGGTGACATAGTTGTTGGAGTAATCAAAGATGGCTACGCCGATGACGGGTTTTTTGGTTTCGGTCGGTTTTTGCGTCGGTGTTTGGTTGGTCGGCTGTGTTGGAGTAGCTGCGCCGCATGCCGCAAGAGAAACCATCAACAACATGACCAGGAGAGCGCATAAAATCTTTTTCATCATTTTTTCCCCTTTCGTCTTTCTTTGGGTCGGTTCAAACGGGGCTGACGCTTCATATCCGGATTATGGACTGTCTGGACTATCCGGTTCAAGCCTGCGGCAGTTCAGTTTTAACGATCCCTGAATTATTTAAAGCTTTTGCTTTAAAACAAACTGATAAGAATAAGGTTGGGTTTTGAAACAGGGATGGGTTTTCATGTAATCATCTGAAGGTTTTTGCCCGCCGGGTTTACCTGTGCATGGTTATTTTTCTTTCCCGGCGGGCCGGTGAATATGTTCTTTCTATCAAACGGAGCCGGCTTGGGCTTCCCGAATGACCTCCACGGAGCCAAATTGGAAACCGGGCCACCTGAATCAGCACGATTTCCCGAACGGTTTCCACGGTGTCGGATCGGGTTTCCTGAACGGTTCCCAGGTTGTTTAAGCTATCGCGTTACTCATCACCATTGGGCAAAATGACAACCTTCACAGCGTTTTCCTTTCTGTTGACAAAGGTGTCCAATGCCTGAGCGAACTGGTCCAAAGAGAATTTATGCGTGATCAGATCCTTCACCTTCAACTGCCCTGAAGACATCAGGTTCAGTACCTTCTGGCTTACATTCGGATTTGCCCTGGAGCCGTATATGGCAATCTCATTATGCGTGATATATTTAAAGGGTAGCTCCTCGACAACGTCATCGGTTGCAACACCGAGCAATACGACACTGCCGCCTTTTCTTACCATTCTTACAGCCTGGTTGAAGGTGCCTTTGGCGCCGGAGCATTCCAGGGCTTCATCCACACCCAGGCCGCCGGTGAGCCTTCTTACAGCTTCAACCGGGTCTTCCTTTGTAAAGTCGATACATTCATCCGCACCATATTTTGCAGCCGCTTCCAGTCTGCTGCCGCGGCCAATAACAAGAACCTTCGCCGCACCCATCGCTTTCGCGAGACGCATGGCGCAAAGTCCGATGGGCCCCGGGCCAATGACCGCCACGGTTCCGCCTTTGGTAATGCCCGACAGCTCCAGGCCATGTAGCGCAACACCGGATGTATCACACATGGAAGCTTCCGCAAAGGATACGTTATCAGGTATGTGTGAGATGCTTTTTATGGAGTATTTCTGGTACTGTCCATAAGCACCGTTAACAATAAATCCGTAATGCTCATGCCCCGTAGCCGTCTTGCCGTAATTCAGACAGATGGTGTATCTTCCTTTTTTGCAGTTATCGCAGTATCCGCAGCCCTTGTGGGCTTCTCCGGCTACCCTGTCACCCACTTTGAAATCCAGAACACCCTCTCCAACAGCAACTATCTCCCCGGCCCATTCATGTCCGGCAACAAAAGGGTAAGCTGGTGGCCATCTGCCTGCCAGATCCCCTCTGATAATTTCCGGATCGCTTCCGCAGATCGCAACTGCCCTGATCTTGCAGAGTACTTCATGCTCACCGGGCATTTTAACCGCTACGTCATCTCGGATTTCAAACTTGCCCGGTTCGGTCAGTACACAGGCTTTTGCTTTCTGTGGTATTTCATATTTTAAGGTCATTTTGATCCTCCCGCCAATGAAGCTCTTTTCACTTATCGTAGCTTCGTATTTTTTTAAGCGCATGGACAATAAAGTCATTTCGTTTTTTAACCAGCAAATCCATGTTTTTTTCAGTCCAATCGTAAAATCCTTTTTTTGTCTTGTAGCCAAGCTGTCCGGTCTGTAAAAACTGCCTGAACAGGGGCGATGCTTCTCTTCTTGCAGATATTTCAGGAAGCACCGTGTCCTGCACAGGGCCGCAGATATCCATACCTACCGCATCAACATGTTCCAGAGGACCCCAAACCGGGAATCTAAGTGCCATTCCCATTTTAATTGCCGTATCCACGTCTTCGGGCGAAGCAAGCCCGATTTCAACAATATTAACCGCTTCACGGATAACAGCCTGCAGAATCCGGTTTGCCAGCTGGCCTGGCAGATCCTTTTTCACAATTACGGGAGACTTGCCCCAGGAAACAAGCATTTCCTTTATCTTTTCTGCAAGTGCCATAGAGGACTTTTCACCGATTACAATTTCAACCAGAGGGATCAGGTTTGCCGGAAGCCAGAAATGGGTTGTCAGGGTTCTTTCGGGATATTTGGTTTTTGCGCTGATATCGGTGATTCGAAGCCCGGATGTGTTTGATAATATCGGAACGGACTCAGGCAGTATGCTGTCCAGCTTTTGAAAAACCTCCTGTTTGATTTGAAGGTCCTCATAAACCGCTTCAATAACTACCTTTGTTTTTTCACAGGCTGATTGTATATTCTCTGAGATACTGACAAGTTTTTTAGCTTCTTCCGCTTGACGAGGATTACATAGACCATACACGACGAGATCGTCCAGATTATTCCCCACACGGTGGATTGCCGCCTCAAGCGCTCCGGCATTGGCGTCATGCAGGATAACCCTGTTCCCGGCCAGCAATGCGCAACTCGCTATAGAACACCCCATCATGCCGCTGCCATAGATTAAAACTGAATCTCTGCTCATAAGTCACCTCGTCCATGTTGCATACGTATACATTATTCTGTAAAAAAAATTCGCTCTGATGTTTGAATTTACCCTTGTATAATCTTCCAGTTGGCATTGTTGATATTGTATACGCTTACATTTTGTAATTTCAGTATAGTATGAATGAACAGAAAAGTCAATAGTACATGAGTGGTTTTTTGTGTATTATGTCCTAATGTGTTGTTTCTTGTCGATGGTGTTTTTATTGAAACTACAAGGCAAGCCCGTTATCTGCAAAGGAAAAACAATGCAACATACCCTCTATATCTGTATACGGTTACATCTCTGATAAAAATATATCAAACACTGGTTCTCTCGATGATTTTACATTCAAAAAGCTTTAATCCTCCCTCGGCGGGTTCTCCGTTCAGCTTCAGGTTCAGATAATGAAATGCCGTATCCACCATACTGTCTATTTGTTGTTCAAAAGTGGTCAGTCCGTATGGTGACCAGGAAGCTGCATCGATATTATCAAATCCGACAATTGCCAGGTCTTCCGGAACCCTTAACCCGCTTCCGAACTTGGCGGCGTCCATGGCAGCCAAGGCCAGGATATCTCCTGCACAAAACACCGCAGTTGGCTTATCTTTAGCTTCAAGTATTTGTTTCATTGCTTTCCAGCCGTCTTCGTAAGTGTATGGCACCATCCTGACAATACAGTTTTCAATGCCTTTCTCGCCAAGGCAGTCGGTAAACCCCCGAAGCCTGTCTTTTGTAGTTCCGAGAAAGGTATCGGAGCCGATAAAAGCAAAGCGGCTATACCCTTTTTCCAGCAAATAATTCGCTGCGATCCATCCTGCCTGTACATTATCGGAGCAGACCGTCAGAAGGTTTTTATTCACCGTATATTTATTGAATATGACAATGGGGATCTGTATTCTTTCACATTCGGCTGCCATTTGAGAAGATACCGCTGCCGATAGAACAACGATGGCATCCACCCGGTACTGAAGCACCTGAGACAATATATCATCAAGCTTTTTCTCCTCCTGAGATACAAAAAACAGGGGCTCTCTTCCAATTTCCTGGATTCGATCGGCAATTTTATTGATAATCGCATTATAATGCGGATTAACCACATCTATGGTGACCAGTGCAATCAGGTTTGAGCGGTTCAGGGTTAGCCCCCGTGCAATAGCATTAGGACGATAGCCAAGGGCCTCTGCTGCCTGAAGAACGCGCAGCCTTGTTTTTTCGGCGATGTTGTTCTGGCCGCTGAAAACTCTTGAAACGGTCGCCTGGGATACCTTCGCGGCTGCGGCAACCTCTTTTGAGTTTACCGTCTTGCCCACGTTATTGTTGATATGCTTTGCCTTGGCCACAGTTTTTCACTTCCTATCTTTCATTATGTGAAATGTATACGCTTTCATTATTATCATAACGCAAATTTCAACAAAAAGAAAGATTTATTTGTTTAGATTATTATCCTGTTTTGAATATTCTGAGACTGGAACTTCCTTGGTGATAAGCCGGCCTGTTTTGAGAAGGTTCTTGAAAAGTTGGAGTAATCGGTGACGTACTCCCACCACCTAAGAGGTGGGGGCTTCTTGGGACGTATCGGCTAACGCCGATATAATTACCAAGCTA
>JAEZBW010000063.1 GCA_023426765.1 Bacillota bacterium | reverse complement strand
TCTCCTGGTCGTGCGCGCCGCTGGTGCTGATACCGGACTCGTAGCCGCTCTTGCCGGCGTTGCGGTACATGGCGCCGACCTTGAAGCCGGCAAAGCCGACGTTGGCCCCGATGTTGTAGGACGACAGATCCTTGAAGTTGGGGCCGGCGGCCGACGCCTTGGCGGCATCGCCGAACTCGTAGAAGGCCGAGGCCTCGAGCGTCACCGCGCCGAACTCACGGCTGTAGACGCCGCCCACTTCGACCACATCGTGGAAAACGTCCTGGTAGCCGCTGGCGCCCGGGGTGTACTTCGTGCGGTTGATCGAGTTGGTGCTGTCGTTGTTGCGCGGCGCGTAGGCGACGGAGCCCTGGAAGCCGGCGAACTGCGGCGTCAGGTAGACGACGCGGGTGGCGATGTCGCCGCTGTGCAGATTGCGGAAATTGATGGCGCGGCCGGCGACCGAACCGCCGACGCCCGACCCGGACAGGAAGTCCAGCGTGCCGTTGTCGGGGCCGCCGGCGATGCCCTCGACGTTCGGGCCGATCAGGCCGTACTCGTCGGACAGGCCGTTGATCGTGCCGGCCTGGATGGTGCCGAAGGCACCCTTGGCGAAGATGTAAGCGCGGTCCTGGGTCAGCGCCCGGTTCACCGTGCCCGGGCCGTTGTCGGCGCGGATGCGCAGGCGGGCGCCGTACTCGAGACCGTTGTCGGCCTTGGCCGACGGGGTGATGGTGACACGGAAGCGGTTCCGCAGCTCGGTGGTGCGCAGACCGCTGTCGTCCTTCTGATCGACAATGGCGCCCTGGAAGAAGGCGTCACCGCCGATGACGAGGTCGAACTTGGTCTGGGCGGAGGCGGCGCTGCTGCCGGCGGCGAGCGCGAGGGCGGCGCAGCCGAGGACAAGAGAACGCTTCATCGTGGATTGATCCTTATGCGAATGGCCAGGGAAGGCCGTCGTCGTCGTTGCTGCAAAGGAGTTAATCCCCTTGGCCGACCGACCGCAAGGTGCAAACAATCGTTGAAATTGCGCTGATGAAACAGCGTGTCCTCCAAGACACACATGTAAGTCATTGATTTAATTGAATAATTAACAGTTGCTGCAAAAACGGCACATTAGCTGCCGCACACCTGGGCACAATGCCCAGAAATTGCGCAAAAGAAAAAGGCGGCAGCCGAAGCTGCCGCCTTTCCGTAGAACCCAAACGTTCCGGATCAGAACGCCAGGGTGGTGCGCAGGATGACGATCGAGCCCTTGTCGTCGCGATCGCCGGAGGCGAGCGTCGCCGGCAGGTCGGACTCGGACTTGAAGTAGTCGTACTGGGCCTGCACCGCGAAGCCCGGGGCCACGGTGTAGGAGGCGCCGATTTCGTAGACTTCGAGCTTGCGCTTGCCGGCCACGACCAGGCTGCCCGAGTCGGTGCCGCGCATCCAGCCGGCGCCGACGACGATCGGGCCGACGGTGTACTGGGCGCCGACCTGCCAGACGTTGGCGTTGTCGCGCGAAACCGGCAGGCCGGCCAGGGTCGAAGCCTTGGTCAGGCCGCTCTTGCCCCAGTCGGTGTAGCTGCCGCCGACGGTGAAGCCGGCGAAGCCGACCTGGGCACCAGCCTGCCACGCGCGCAGGTCCTTGTACGAAGCGCCGGCCACGTCGGCCGCCTGGCCGCCGTAGTAGCCCGCACCGGCCTTGACCTTGACGGCGCCGAAGGTGGCGTCGTAGTTGGCGCCGACTTCCCACAGATCCTGCATGTTCGGCTGGTAGGCGCCGGCCGGATTGTTGAAGCTGGCAGCCGACGGGGAAGCCGACTTCAGGCGGTTGACGCTGTTGGTCGAGTCGTCGTTGCGCGGCGTGTAGCTGGCGCCGAGCTGGAAGCCGGCGATGCGCGGCGAGAAGTACACGACGCGGGTCGCGACGTCGCCGAAGCTCGGCCACACCATCGAACCGCTGGCCAGGGAGGTCAGGTTGCTGGCGCCGACGTCGGCACCGGCATTGGCCGGGAGGCCAGCAGCGCCCATGGCCTGCGCGCCACCGATGTACGACACGGCCTGGTCGAACAGACCGAACGGCAGGTAGTCGATCGGACGGGAGACGATCGTCTCGTCGTTGAAGGTGTTGGTCGTGCCGAGACGGACCTGACCGAAGCCGCCCTGCGCGAAGATGTAGCTGCGGTCCTGCGTCAGGGTGCGGCCGGCCGAGTTGCTGTTGTCGGCGCGGACGCGGAGACGGGCACCGTACTCGAGGCCGTTGTCGGCCTTGGCCGACGGGATCAGGTTGAAGCGGAAGCGGTTGCGCATATCGGTCGAGCGCAGGCCGGCGTCACGGTCCTGATCGACGTAGCCCATTTCCCAGAAAACGTCACCGCCGACCTTGACCTCGAACTTGGTCTGGGCATTGGCAGCGCCGCTTCCCATCGCCAGAGCAACGGCGGCGCAGCCCGCCAGCAGATACCGATTCATAGTGTTGCCTCCATCCTGGCAGCAAATTGTTCAGCCGGGTTCTTCGTCCCTGCTGAGACTGTGGTACGCAGACCGGGCGACGTCAGCAAGTCGAAACGTGCCGTCGATGCTGCATTGAGGGGACAGTGTGACCCTTGCATCACACTGCGGGAAGGCCCCTGACCATTTCCATCCCTGTGCCCCTCCGAGGTTTCAGCATCGCCTGTTGCGCGCGCGAGCCGTTTTATGGTCTGTTCTGCGGCATTCGCCGCGCGGCAGACGCGCATTCCCCTTGCCTCGGTCATGTAAAGCCCACGCCATGCGCCGCATCCGCACCGTTCTCGCCGCCCCGCTGCTCCTCGCCTCGTTCGCCCTCGCCGCCTGCTCAAGCGACATGGGGGACAAGACCGGCGCCAGCCGGGAGCCCGGCCGCGACAATTCCTACCGGTTCGGCAGCCTGCTGGGCTCCGATGGCGGCCTCAACCTGTTCGGCGGCAACAGCAAGAAGGGCGACGTCGACCCCAACGGGCTGGGCGTCAACAGCTATCTGTGGCGCGCCTCGCTGGATACCCTGTCGTTCCTGCCGATCGCCTCGGCCGATCCGTTCGGCGGCGTGATCCTGACCGA
>JAEZBW010000004.1 GCA_023426765.1 Bacillota bacterium | reverse complement strand
GGATAATCGGTTGCTATGACTGCCATTTCATCAAGAATTTGTTGTCGAAGCTGCATCCAGATATAAGCGTAAACATTAAGTTGATCCTCGTAAAGATCTATATTCGCTCGGACGTAGTCAGCATCGTGGGTCTTGATATCATACATAATGGTCTTATCTTCAGCACGTAATATGTCTACTATACCCTCAATTGTGTATTCTCTACCGGAGGGCGTATGTTGTCCTGGAAGACTTAACCTAACCTCTGTATCAGTTACATTCTCCGCAATGGTATGAAGTTTACGCCAATAAAATAATGCCTGGTTTAGTGCAGCTTCTTTTACATCTGGGCTAATAGTATGTCCAGACTCAAGTTTTAACTCTTCATAATTCCGTTCAAATGCTTCCTTGATGAATTCCTCGATCTCAATCTTATCTGCTATATCACCCATTACTTCCCCTCCTTCGAATTAATTCGTGATGAAGATCCTCAAGAGTCCGATGAACTAAATTGCCGAAGAACATAGTTGTAGAACGTGAAGGAGTAAAGTCAAATTTTCGAAAGATCATATATTGACGTGGACATTTGACATATTGTAAGTAGTCCGCTGTGTAGGAGAAGACTTTAGGCAAATTTTGCTCTTTTTCTTCGGTCTTTGGAACGTCACCCACTTTTACATCAGGAATACGCAGAATATTTTGACTTAAAAGATTGCGAAAAGGTTCATTTATTCTTTGTCCTGGCCCACGATAATGAGCAATAACCAGAAGATTTTTTGCCCTCGACAGCGCCACGTAAAACATACGCATTGCATCAAATTCGGACTGCTTCTCCAGTGGCTCGCCAGGCTCTCGCTGAAAAAATGGGCTGGAAAGCACCTCTACTTTCTGTGGTCCCCGATTATCCTTCCGTGGATTAGCAAGGATTACGACGGGGAATTCCAAACCTTTTGATTGGTGAATTGTCAAAAACGGAACGCGTCCCTTCGGGAAGGGATCATCCGCATCTTCGTATTCTGTTTCTCCAAGCCTGAAGAGTGCAAAAAGATATGAGAAGAAAAAGAGCTTTTGAAAAGTATCTCCCCGTAACAAATCGGCAGTTATAAGCGGGATATATTCATCCATAAATCTTCCCAGATATTGGGATATTAACGCTAGATTTGCTACTGGCCCTTCATCTATACCTTGCTCTGCAAGACTGAACATATTCTTGAAGTGATCAAAGCCGCAGAAGCGGTAGAAGAGGTCGAGGACATTCCAATCTAAAGAAGTAATTCTTTTAAGAATGTAAGACAGGGAAAGAGGAGAGCCTTTCTGTAAGCGATCCTTAACGATCCGTTCTAGATAAGAGCTAGATAGCAGTTTTTTCCCTTGATCAGACAATCCTAAAGAACCATATAATGGCCTTTTCATTGTTTCGGGAAGATAAGGAGAGGATAGGCTCCATCGATTTCGAGAAACTACTTCCATTAATGCCTGGTAATCCCGAGTCACCCGCCCTATTTCATCCCGTTTATCTTTTATAAATTGAGATAACAATTGATCCGCTTGCATTAAGGAGCTTCCCTTATCCTTAATTTGATTTAACCACCCTTCAAATTCATTGTAATCATGCCCAGGAAGATTAAGGCTTTGCGGCCGGCCAAAAACCTGAATATACAGGCCAAAAATATCGTATGATTCATCAACTTCCAAAAATCGGCCGGCGCGAGGCGCGTATACCTTTAAGCCAAAAGCATTAAAGGCATCCTTCAAGCGGCGGACAGGTTCGTTCATTTTCCCCTGGTTCTTCATGCTCGGAAATAAAACAGCTACTTGGTTGGGATCAGAAACTTTTCCTTCATCCACAAGCTTCTTAACCAAGGAAGCTATTTCAGCACAAGCATTAATTGGGCTCGTTGCAGATGTAGCTATAACGGCTGGTAATTTATCCTGTCGAAATGCCTGGATATTCTTATCAGTAACTCTATAAAAGCCGCCATTTCCATTTTTTCGTGACCAATCAATCTGCTCAATAAATGATTTATAAAAGTCAACAATATGCTTCCGAGAACGGTAATTCATTGATAGAGCTATTCGTCGAGGCTCTACCCCCAAATATGTCTGACATCTTTGGGGAAACATGACAAAATTTTCAACAGTAGCACCACGAAACCGATACAGCGCTTGATCGTCGTCGCCTACAACAGAGATATTTCCGTTTCCACTAGCCAACTTGAAAAAGAGACGTTCTTGTATAGTATTTGTGTCTTGATATTCATCCACGATTACATATTTGAATACGGATCCCGATTGATCATATCTTTCAAGAACATTTAATGTTTCTTGTTGAAGAAGTGCAAAGTCCGTTTGCCGAGCACCATTTTCCGTAATTAAAGTATCCAAATATGCTGAGTACATCCTAAATAAAACATCTATCTGATCTAAAGTAAGTTCATGCGTAAATAGATACGATTGTAGACTTTCGGGACGGTTGGTAATAAGATCAAGCGCTGATTTGGGATTAATACATTCTTCCGATATACGATTAAACAGTGAAATGCAATTCGTTACCGCTATATGCTTCGATTGCGAGTTAGAACCAAAAATCAAATTAATTGTTTGATTGCCATCATCACCCAATCCTGCTTTTTCCAACAGATAATTCCATGTCTTTGTCTTCGTAATATGAAAGTACTGTCCCAGTTCATCAAGAAGACTGGGCGGATGATTGCGGTGACGGTCACCTGAAAACCGTCTACGGTCTGATAGCACTTTTTGACAGAGGGAATGTACAGTCCCAATATACATTTGAGCAAGATCGTAAGGTTGCCCAGTATGATTTGTGACCATGCCAAGCAAGCTCTGCAACCCCTCTTTCAGTTGCAGAGCTGCTTTCTCTGTAAAAGTGGAGAGGAAAATCTGTTCAGGCGCAACATCATGGAAAGCGATTAAGTTGAGCGTACGCCATAACAGCACCCGAGTTTTTCCAGAGCCTGGCCCTGCTGTAATATAAAGGGGGCCATCGACGTGCAAAATTGCGTCTCTTTGAGCGTCATTCGGATGAAAATTTGCTTGATCCCAAAGGCTTTCCAGTGAAACCGGCTTAGATCTGGTTGGGACGTTAGACATATCTTTTACCCATTCATGGAATTGACAGCAAACCGTTGAAGAATTTTTGAACTGGGGAACTGAGCGAGTGAAACTAGTTTGTTCGCCAGTGCGACAGGCATAAGTGCAT
>JAEZBW010000734.1 GCA_023426765.1 Bacillota bacterium | reverse complement strand
TTTGGATGGTCTGGCACTGGCCTGGCTTTCAGACAGCCGGACAGTAGTTCCTGCGATTGCTGTCGCTTTTTTATGGCAGTATCTGGGCCTGAATGCGCTGCTTTATTACACCGGTATCAAGGCAATCCCCAAAACCTATTATGAGGCGGCGGTGATTGATGGTGCGGGATTTTTCACAACATGTATCAAGATAACGATCCCATTATTACAGGATGTTACAAAGTACCTTCTGGTGCTTTCCGTCCTTGGATGTATGTCACAGTTTGCTCACGTCAGGGTTATGACCGGCGGAGGGCCCGGTGATATGTCAAGAACCGTAATTTATCAGTTGTTCTATAAAGCCTTTTCGGCGTCGGATTTTGGCCAGGGCTGTGCTATTGCCATCCTTTTTATCATTGAATGCCTGATACTGACATTTGCGATTAATAAGCTTGTTGCAAGAGAGAAAATTGAGTTTTAACAGGACGGTGATCAAACAATGAAAAGAAGCAAGCTCAAAATTCTGGTGAAGATTATCATGATCGTGGTGGGAGCATCGTTCCTGTTTCCGCTGTATTGGATGCTGAACATATCGTTCAAATCAAAAAGCGAGGTTTATGCGAATCCGTTCGGATTTCCGGAAGTATGGGTTTTTAACAATTATGCGGATGCCTTGAAAAAATTCAATTTTCTAAGGTACCTGTCCAATAGCCTGATCTATTCCGTAGGAACCATTCTTTTGACGGTGATTTGCGGAAGTATGCTGGCTTACTGCATCAGCAGGATGAACTGGAAATATAAAAACGCAGCATTAAGCTATATATCAATGGGTTTGATCATCCCTTCCCAGGTGGTTATCATCCCATTGATGATCATGATCCGAAACCTGGGGCTGAAAGGAACCCATATCGGGCTGATATTACCGTATTCGGCTTTTGCCCTTTCTTCCTGTGTTCTCATGCTGTTTGCCTTTTTCAGGAGTCTGCCCAGGGAGCTTGAAGAAGCGGCCTGTATTGATGGCTGCAATATTTACCAGACCTTTTTCAGGATCATTGTCCCGGTGATAAAACCCGCGATTACCACCCAATGTGTCTTGATTTTCATGAACACATACAATGAGTTTTTTCTTGCCTTTATTCTGGGGGCCGAAGACAGGATACGACCCTTAACGGTCGGCCTTTTGAATTTCTTTGTCAGCATAGGCGTTTCTCACTGGGGGCAAATCGGGGCAGCAATGATAATCACCAGTATTCCAACGATTATTGTGTATATTATCGGTAACGAAAAGATTGAAGACGCATTGACGGCAGGGGCCATTTTAAAGTAACTGCAGGACATTCGTTTAATCTTTTCGCTGGCAGCAATGCTTCGAAGTGTGTTGCCTTTCGTCATCGAAATATCCCGAGCCACCCGTTGACTCACCTGGGGTGTGAACTTTTGTCAAAATAGTGTTATTCACTGTCTGTTTTCTGCAAGCATTTGTCTTTCATTACGGGTATACTGAAGATGAAAAAAAGGTGCAAAACTATTAGGAGAGCAGTCGATGGAAAACCATAAAGAGCAGTCATTGTTTGTTCATATCATGCCACAGCGAGACAATATTACCAGGGTGGTATATTCATATGAAAAAGAGAGCCCGGGAGCCGGCAATCTTATTGTGGAAGGTTTTAAGCCGCACAGCAATTTGATGCCGGTTGTTCATGTATCCGAAGATAGTTGCATTTCCTTTAAAAACAGGCGGGGAGAAGTGATTTTAAAAGAAAAAAACCGCAGCCTGACCGAAAAGGAAGTGTATCGATATATCATCGATGGCGAACCCATTATCAAACGAAAACAGACCGCCAATGGAGAGGTGGAATATATAGAAAATGCCAGAGAAGAACCTGCGGGTTCTTCCTTTGAAGGCAAACTTGTTTTTTCCATAACCGAAAATGAAGGGTTATATGGGTTGGGGCAGCATGAAGATGGGGTGTACAACTATAACGGCAGGAAAGAATATCTGTATCAAACCAATATGAAAATTTCCATTCCATTCATTTTGTCTGATCGGAATTACGGAATACTGCTCGATACAGAAAGCGCCGTTATTTTTGACAGCAAGCAGGGTGAAATCAACTTTACAATCGATACGACCCGTGAAATATCCTATTATGTCATTACGGGGGAAAGCTTTGAGGAGATCCTCCGGGATTTGAGGCGGTTGACAGGGGATACGCCGATGCTGCCCCGATGGGCTTTTGGGTACATCCAGTCCAGGGAACGGTATAAATCCTCCGAGGAGCTGATTGACACGGTAAAGCATTTCAGGCAGTCGGGAATTCCTGTCGATTGTATCGTACAGGACTGGTTCACCTGGGAGGATGGCCTGTGGGGCGAAAAAAAGGTGGACAGGACCAGATATCCGGATTTGAAAGGTCTTGTAGAAACGCTTCATGGTGAGAACGCTAAACTGATGGTGTCGATCTGGCCCAATATGGCCAAAGACAGCAGCAATTTCCGGGAATTCAAAGAGGATGGAATGCTGCTGCCCAATTCAACCACCTATGACGCTTTCAATGAGGAAGCCCGGGCGGTTTACTGGAAGCAATGCGAAGAGGAATGGTTTACAGCAGGAATCGATGCCTGGTGGTGCGATAATGCCGAGCCTTTTTCGGATGCCGACTGGAACGGTGAAACAAAACGCCCCGAAGCACTGCGCTATCAATTGGTGACCGATGCGTCGAAAAAATCCATGGACTGGACACGACTGAATTCTTATGGCCTTTACCATGCCAGGGGCATTTATGAAAACTGGCGCATAACCAACCATGAAAAGCGTGTGGTGAACCTTACAAGGTCTTCCTATATCTCCGGGCAGCGCTATGGGACCATAGCCTGGTCGGGGGATATCAGCGCCAAATGGTCTGTCCTGAAAAAGCAGATTACCGAAGGGGTCAAGTTTTCCCTTAGCGGGATGCCATATTGGACCTTGGACATCGGTGCTTTTTTCACAGTGAAGGACAAATGGGAAAACAGGGGCTGCAACAGCAGCGGCAACACCAGCAAGCTGTGGTTCTGGGACGGGGACTTTAATGATGGCGTGGAGGATCCTGGGTACAGGGAGCTTTATGTCAGGTGGTTGCAGTTTGGCACCTTTTTGCCGGTTTTCCGTTCCCATGGTACCGATACGCCGCGTGAGCCATGGCATTTCGGCGAGCCTGGCAGCATTTTTTATGATACCATTGTGAAGTTCATCAAACTTCGCTATCAATTGCTCCCATACATCTATTCCTGGGGAGCTGAAGTGCATCGGAACCATTCGGTCATGCTCAGAAGCCTGTTGCTCGATTTTGCCCGGGATGATAAGGTTAGGGAGATCTCCGATTGTTATATGTTTGGCAAAGCGTTTCTGGTCTGTCCTGTTACCGAGCCCATGTATTATGCAGCAGACAGTACACCCCTTCCCGGAACGGAAAAGATTAGGGAGGTTTATTTACCGAAGGGTGCGAACTGGTTCAACTTCTGGACGAACACCTTTCATACGGGAGGACAAACGATTCTTTGTGACGCCCCTCTGGACGTGCTCCCTCTTTTTGTTCGGGCAGGTTCCATTATCCCAACCTCGAACCCGATAACATATGCAGACGAGAAAAAGGGAGAAGTTTCGGAAATCCTTGTTTACAGCGGGGAGGACGGTGAATTTACCCTTTATAATGACAGTGGGGACGGATACGCTTATGAGAATGGAAATTACTCAGAGATCCCCTTGAATTATAATGAGCTGGAAAAAACATTTACCTTTGGAAAAGCTTCCGGTCAATTCAAGTACCAGGAAAGCTTCCGGATTAAATTGATCGGCTGCGGACAACCTAAAATGATCGAAGTCAGTTATCAGGGAAAGGAACAAACCATCAATCTGTGATATTGCTGCCGAGGGCTGCTTTGACTGAGAGGGCAGTGCTGAAAATATACCTTTTTAACAAGTGAACGAACGGTGAAACATAAAAAACCGTTTACAGAGATTGAATTACGGGAAAAAATAGAGATATCGATAAAAAATGTAGAAACGAGGGCTAAAAGGATGAGTAACACCCAAAAACGGATGAGAGAAAAACCAGAACGTAATCCTGTCAAGGAAGGGGACGAGCTTACCGAGGATGAACTGGAGCTGGTATTAGGGGGTTTATCCTTGCGGCAGTTCGACACTGCGAACACCACTGACATTAGCGATGACACCAAATCAAAGATTTAACTTCGATTTCAACTGTCCATCAATACGATTCAGTTGTTTTAATAGAAAGGCTTGGGGGGCATATGAAAAAATTACTGGCACTATTATTAGCGGCTGCAATGTTGGCTACAATTCTTCCCGCGTACGCATTTGCATTTGAAACAGCACCGATGTTAAGCATGCAGGATGAAGATATCGTAAAGGCAGCGGTTAAGGGTAACGATACTTGGGTTCTTCAATATCCAAATGGGGTTTTTAATTTCAGCCAGACGCAGTACAATATCAGCGAATCGCAGAGTGTATACGAGATAGCTATCGCCCGTCAGGGTGGCACGGTCGGGGATGCGTCGGTTCGCTTCAAGGCTGTTGATATATCGGTGGAATACGGAAAAGATTATGTGATACGGATAGATCAGAATCGTGAGGATACACTGATACCTGTTAACGAAGATGCCTATCCACTGATGGATCTGGGAATTGATGCTCCGGAATTAAATATCAGTAACCCTGATGGGAGCCTGCTGGAAGAGAGACCCTATGAGAACCAAACGGTGCAGAATGCAGTTTATCAATCGTATACTGTTCAGCAATCAGTATATCAAAACCTGCAGAATGATATTTTCCCGGATCTTGATAACCCAGAGTATCGTGATATTTCTTCCAATGGAAACAGTGGGATTTTTAGCACCGGAACCGGGATAACAGAAGAAGACAAAATTAAAGACTCTGGAACGGAGGGAGTGGAAAAAGATGATGCCAAACCAACATCCCTCCGGGAGCTACGGGAAACCTACGTTAACCAGAAAAGTGACAGGCCTGCATGGAAAGAGGCTGCGCCTGCCAGTGCGAGCGATCTAAAAAAAGAACAGGATAAATTCTTCCGGGTTGCACCCGGTACCGAAACAACCATTTCTTTTCAAGACGGAGAATATATAAAATACCTTTATATTGTTCCGTTGCGTAACGAAGAACCGGATATTAAGGGTCAGGTTCTGTTTACGCTGGCCGATCCTGCAGGCGGAGCCGTCACCGGCGAGGTCAATGCGGTATATCTGAATTTTATCAATGAAAACTACGAGCCCTCCAGCATTGAAATAGACACGGGTTCTGCAGTGATCCGGGATGATGGCAGAGCGGCTGTGACCATACGCCGCATTGGCGGAGAATCAAATTATACTGCTGTTTTTGTTGGAACAGAGTCTGGGACGGCAATAGCCGGAGAAGATTATATACCTGGTTTGCAGCAGATATTATTCACCCCGGGTATGACTGAACAAACCGTGGTAGTGGATATATTGGAAAACCCACAGCGAACGGAAACGAGGGAGTTTAAAATTGCTGTGGACCGAAAAAATAAAAGTGTGGATCCGAAAAAAGCCGAAGCAGTGATTCTCATTCCACCCATTATAAATTCATTCCAATCAACCCGGTTTTATATGGCGCCGCTTTCCATCATTGGTAATTCGTATACCCCGTGGCTTCCGCGTGTGTCAACTGATCAAGCACCAATCATGGCACCGCAGGCTGAAAAACTATCCCAGTTTGGCTATTCACCGGCAAAAGGACAATGGCTTCTTACTGCACAGGACTTTTTGAATGGATCGGTTCAGGGGAATGTTTTTGCCAATGGGAATAACCTGATCCTGGAAACCAGGGGAGGGGAAGCCTACGCCAGGATTGATGGTTTAAGCCGTTACGGCATGGACAGGTTCCGGTTCAGCATGAGAAATTCCGGGCCCGGTCGTCAATGGACTGAGAAGCTTTGGTATACATTGTGGTTTGTAGAAAAGCATCGTTCAGAGGAAGAATTCTGGACAACGTTCCAGGAAAAGATTAACCTGCGTGATACGTATGATATCACCGAAAAGGGCGTGATTGGATGGAAGGAAAAAGTGAGCTATCCATGGCAAAAAGATTGGTTGGGCTACAGTACTCATGCATCTTCCGGCAATAAAAGCACAGCCGAGTTTACACCGTTGACAATTGAATTGAAGAAATATAAACTGACCATCCTCAATGACGCGGAAAATATACCTGAGCTGCAGACAAAAAAATACAAAATGGAAAACGGTGAACTGGTACAAACCGAAATACTGGAAAGCGGTTTACCCGGGATCATTTCGATCCGACAGGTGTACTCAAACGTAAAAAATGAGCAGCAATATTCAGAAAAAAAAGAAAGCACTGATGTTTATCGATCCGATTTGATCGCGTTTCAGGCAGAGTATACGGATGGTTTTATCGGCAGAAATTCTACCCTGACAGGGTATGAAGTGTATTTGGGAGAATACACGGGGTATCCTTCCACAGGCAAAAAGGCATGGAAATATTACGCGGGAACCACTATGCTGCTGGATTCTGCTTTTTTTGATGAGGTCCTGAAAGAGTCCGGTCACCGTCCGGATGGCCCTATAAGCGGAAATATAACGGTTCGTCCTGTTTTTGCTTTAAAGGAAGCGAACATCACACTCCATACTGATACAGCAAACGGTTGTATGAATGGACTGGGGGAGAATACGGACGAGAAAAAATTCACGACAACAAAAAGAGGAGATGTACTCAGCTTATCCGCAACAAATTATAATGCATCCGTCACTCCGGTGTGGTCGGCGAGCAACAGCGAAGCACTGATATCAACCGATGCCACCGGAGCCAATACAAGCGTGGAGTATACCCTGTTAACAGAGAATAACCTGCTGGACCTGAATTTTATAAATCCTGACCTGATAGTCCAGGCAAATCCAAATGTATATGTGCACAAGGTATCCAAACCGGTATATGAAATAGAGGGAATTCGATATGCTACGCGTGAAAGCCTGGCCGCGAGAATGGAAGAGGTATTTGAAGCCAACACCGATTCAGATCCTGACAATGACATGAATCCTGAGCTTGCCCTTACCTTTGAATATGTTTTTGATGAGAATTATCCTGATCCGAATCACATAAAAAGGAACGAATTCGGATCTCCCCAAAATGCTGTATTAACCGTATACAGGCAGGATGGCTCATTGCGCAGCCAGTACAGCTTGCCACCCGGGAACGGAAGGTATACCTTCAGCGGAAAATTGAAGGACCTGGGCTGGGAACAGGAAGATTACGCCACGGTTACCATATATGGCAGTAAAAATCTTGGAAACAGAGTGATCGCAACAAGAGAAACCGTGATTGATTTTCTTGGAACCAGCGGAAATGCGGTCATGGTTGAACAACCGGACGGCACCCTTCGAATCGGAGATATCTATCACCCTGTAATCGTTGAAAACACCAATGCGGGTAAAACCTATAAAATGAGCGCTGTCACAGTCCCGGGCTTTGTTACAAAGTGGAAGGATTATTCCGGTGATTTGGATGGAGACGGTCAGATATCCGCCAATGAAAACTTTGCATTGGAACAGAAAATGAAAATGTACGGGTTAAATCTTTACGAAATCATGGCAAAAAATCCCGAAACCCAATTCCTGTTCAGAGGGGATTATTTTCAATATATCCCCAGGTTTTTCAACCCCTCAAAGGTTTATTACAACTTTGAAAAAGCGCCTGAGGCATCTTCCGGCTGGTCGGCTTCCATTATCGTGAAGGAAAAATTCAGCACGGTTCTGGAACCCTTTGCATTTTCCGAAGAAATGCCGATAAAAGGTGTTCAGGTTCTTGTAGGAGAGAATACCTACATCACTGACGAGCGGGGCGTGGTTACGGTAACGGATCCGACCTTTGAAGAAGGCAGCTTTTACCTTGCCCGTATCCTTCATAAAGGCTTTGAATTCTATACCTATGTGCAGCCAGGTGCTACGGTTACCCATGTTATTGACACCAGTGACATCATGCGGCCTTTTGATTTCTCCGTCACACACAAGGATACAAAGGCTTCGGCGCTGAGCGCCAGCGGGAAAAGGCTTCCCATCCGGGAGGGTATAACAGCGTTTGGGTTCAGGGTGGACAGCGGCAGGGAAGGTATTGCTGCCAACGATGCCATCATCCGGTTTTATCAAACAAATGAAGAAGGATACCGAACGCAAGCTGTTTATCAGACAAGAACCGGTGCTCCTTCGGGAGGGGTGTTTGCAAAAACGATAAACCTGATGCAGACGGGTGTGGCTTCGGGTGACAGAATGACGATTTCACCGCTATTCGTGAAGGATGGCGTGATAGAAAGAGAATACCCGGAAGTGGATGTTGGGCTTATATTCAGCCCGGACATCAACATTATCTCGGCCATCATGAGCTTCGATACCCCCATTACTCCGGTGCTGGATGTTCTTGGTACGCTGGATAACCGGTTTGATTTAGGCGTAAACCTCAGTTTAAACCAGATATCAAAGCCCGGTGAGCCAAGAATTGATGAAAACGGTGTTGAACATGATACGCTGACGGTGAGCT
The DNA here is from genome assembly GCA_023426765.1 of Bacillota bacterium. Taxonomy (GTDB): domain Bacteria; phylum Bacillota; class Clostridia; order DSM-8532; family DSM-8532; genus JAAYJG01. The sequence continues at coordinate 6,064 of JAEZBW010000734.1, read as the reverse complement.
TTGGCTTTAAGGATAAAGGAGAGCTTTCGCCTGAAATTCCCATTAAGTTCGTTGCCATCACGCCGCAAATCGAATATGATTTTGATATCAGCCTAAGCCTGACCATTGAAGAAGGACCGGATGGGGAATACTACTTTAACAGCATGCACATCAAGGGCAGGGGGAACACGGAGGCCGGGTTTAAAATCGGTATTCTCGGGCTGGGTGTGAACCTGTTTGCGACAGTGAATGTTTATGGTGAAAACGGGTACATTGTTTCTACAGAACCTGGATATTTTGGTTATGACTGGGAAAACTTTGACAAGTGGGAAGAGTACACGCCGGCTTCAATCAACGCCGTTGATTCAAACCGGTATTCGGATAAGTATCGGTTTGATGGCGAGGGAAACATCCCCCTGTTCAGCTCCGATGACTATGATATAGATATGCAGCTTGGAATTACACCGGGTTTGATTGGAACCGTCGGCATAGGTCAGGATTGGTTAAGCGGGGAAATCGGACTATATGCGGAATTCAGGTATAGATACATGAGTCCGCTGTTCACTCAGGAAGAGGACCCCAGTGATGGAGATTATGAAATTTATTTTAATTTTGCCGGGGTTTTGAATGCCGGACCCTGGAGCAAAAGGTTCAAAAGTGAAACCAATTGGTTTATGGAATTTTTCAGACACCCCGAAACAGAGCCGGATCCGCATGCTTCAGCCAATATGGCAGGCCAGGATCAACTTTTCAGCAGCAATCTGTATGAACCGGTTCAACCCTTAACAAATAATGATATCCTGTCCCGTGACTATTTGAAAAACAGTTCGGGATGGCTGGCAGACAGGAAAACTTCGCCCAATGCAAAGGGAAAGGTTTCTTTATTCAGCCTGGATGAAAGTGCACCGGAGGCAAACCTCGAAACGATTTTGGAAAAAGGAGCTTATCCACATCCGCAGACAAAAATTGTTGCATTTGATAACAAGCTGCTGGCCCTCTTTATCGGAGACCCCGGGGAGAGCGTACGGGATAGCCTGAACCGGGCACAGCTATTCTACTCCATCTATGATCAAGGGGTGTGGTCACAACCGCAGCCGGTTACAAATAGCGATGGAACCTGGGATGAAGCACCGGATGCATTTGTGATAGAGGATAAAATACTGGTGACATGGGCTGATGCGGCACGGGAGTTTACTGAACAGGATGATGTGTTTGACATAGTCGCTGCCATGAATATCAGCGGATTGTGGTTTGATATACAAACAGGAGAGTTTATCGGAGAGAAAATTGCCATTACCAAAGAAACCGAACTTGACAGGTTTTCCGATTTGAAACCGATGATATCGTATGATCCGAAGTATGAAAGAATTCTGGTGTATTATACCAAGATTGACTATGAAGACCCGCGGGCCTATGATCAGGATTCAGACATCGAAACCCTGGAGGCGGACTCCGACATCAAAACATATGCAGATCTTGCCCATGGCTATAACATCATTGCCTACCGTTTTGCTGAAAAACAAGAGGATGGATCTTTTAAATGGAACATTGATTATGACCCAAGTGAAGGCTTGCCTGCAGAGCACGGCTTTACCAGTGAATTACTTTATGGTCAAAGGTTTTTGAATCTTGCTGCTCAAGTAGATGTTCAGGAGATTGAAACCAACCTGCTGGAGAATGAAGGCGGTGTTCTAATCGGAACCGAGCAGATTGTATTTGAAGCTGCAAACCCAAATACCGATCCGCTGGTAATCGGTTCCGACCTGATTTCATACAATGAGCTGGCTTTGTACGCATATGTTCTGGACGGTGACGGCAGTAAAGCAACCCTTGAAGATCAGGAGCTGTATCTGCAGATTTACAATTACGAACTGGATACGTTCCACCATCCGATAAAGCTTACAAATAACGGGGTGCCAGATAATAACCCCAAATTTGTCCGCGCGAAGGGGATCACCTATCTGTACTGGATATCGGATGGCAATATTGTATACATGGATATTACCAATCTGGTGAAAAACAATCTCATTAAAAAGGAAGTGGAAGTTAACGGTGTAAACAGAGCCATATATATCGTGGATAAATCCAATACGACAATCGATGGCTTTGTCCATATGGCTATTGAAAGCAAAACGGATTTTCCCATAGAGGAATTCCAGATTCAATCCAATGGAGAGGATCTGTATATCCTTTTTGCCGAACAAGTTCTGACTTATAAGAATGGGATTAAAGCCGATAGCCCTGAAGCAAATGATTTAGCGAATGTAAACCTGGAAAAACAGATTTTCGCAGCCTGGTCGAAGCCCTGCGAGGAAATAAGGGAAGTCGAACTTTTGGAGGCCTATACCGATACGGATTCCTACAGCTTTGAATATGCCCCGGGCAAAGGCCCGGGAACTTATCCGGCAAAGGTAACCGTAGCAGAGAGTGTATACAATGATGAGGGTGTACTGGTGTTTGAAACGGGCACCCATGCTATGGACTATACGAAGGTCCCGGATGCAAACGGTTATACGGGCCTTGTACAGGCTGGAGACCCGGTGATGCAAAAACAGGCTGGCTACAGCGAAGGGTATCCGTGGTCAAAACCAATCCAATTAACCAATGAAGAAGGGGCAAACTACTCGGACATATCCTTTGTGGTTGACGATGAGAACAACCTTCAAGCAGTATATATCAAGTATAACCAGGTATTTGACGCTGAAACGGGTTGTTTCGCAGCCGATACAAGCAACCGGACATTTGCCGCAGGAACATTTGATGCCAGCAGTGTTCTGAAAACAGGCGAGGTTGGGTTGTCAAATGAAACACCTCAGGGGGGAGACAAGCTTCGCTTTTATACCGAAATAACCAATAATGGCATGAAGCCCGTTCTGGGTGCCCAATATAAAGCCTATCTCAAGCAAAATGGTGAAGTGCTGGAGGAAAGTGAATTACACGATATATCGTTAACGGAGGTCATTGAAGAGAACAACGGAGAAAGGGTAATCACGCAGAAAAACATGCTTCCTGGAGGCAACAGTACCTTTTTGCAGGGTGAGTTTCTATTACCGGAAGAGCTGACGAATCTTGTTGCAGGCTTTATGGTAACGGATGAAAATGGCACACAGGTGGAAGTGGTCGAAAAAGCCGTACAGTCTGAAGCAAGACCGGTGATTACAGTGCTGGATGCAACACTGACGGCTGAGGATACCGCACGATTATCCCTGAACATTGAAAATACCGGTAATCTGGATTATGCTGCGAAGATTGATATTGCTTATGCCAGCAGTGGCAATCAGCTAAAAAGCGAAGCTTTGCAGTTAGCCAGCGGGGAAACAAAAAAGGTGGTTTTGGATGTTCAGTTTGATCCTTCGATGTTCGGCAGAATGCAGGAGACGGAGAACGGGTCGGTCTATGATGAGCTTGTTTTGAAAGCGACCGCAGGCAACTGCACCCAGGACATAGTCATCAGAAGGATGGCAGATAAAGCTATCATGGATGCTGTCAATAACGTTATTTCCTTCTCGATAGATGGAAACAGTGTTTCCCTGGAGCCGGGAGGGATAAAAACACTAAATGCGACTGCCCTATTAAATGCTCCCCTTCCGGAAAATACAGCGGCACCCCTGAAGACGGTATGGACAACCTCCAACAGGGATGTTGCCTCGGTTTTGCCCGATGGTACGGTTGTTGGGTTATCAAGAGGTACGACCGTGATCACTGCCAGCCTTGAACCCGTCAGCAATAAAACAATCAGCCTGCAGGAGGGATCCTTTGAAAAGGTAAAGACTGGCTATACGCTTCCTGCGGGAATTATTAAAAAGGATTCGGTTGTTGTTAATGTTGGAAGTCCGAACGACAATGATGATGCGGATGAGGATGAAACGGACAAACCCAATGAAAAAGGGAATGATATACATGAATTGCCAAAAGGAACCGGTATTGTTGCAATAAAGCCTGCCATGGAAGGGCAGACGGGTACAATTACACCGGATAGGAATACGGTTGCGGATGCACTGCAAAACATGAAAGAGGAGAACTTAACTACGCTTGCCTTTGTTATGCCGGATGCAACTGATATGACGGTATCAAAGCTAGTTCTTGCTAAAGAACCGTTGAAGGATATCGCTGCAAGCACCGTTTTGGAAATAGCATTTGAAATACCCGGAAGCAGAATAACGCTTGAGAAAGAAACGCTGGAGATCTTACTGGAACTTCTATCGCAGGATGGAGGAGAACAGGAGATTACCATACAGATATCAAGGCTGGATACAGACAGCTACTCGAGTGAGTTAAGAGAAATGATAGGAAACAGGCCGGTTTACGATTTTTCGATCTTCATAGGGGATACAAACATCAGAGACAGGATAGACATTCCAATGCCCCTTACACTGGAGTTCGGGAATTTGCCGGAACTGGAACCTTCAATAAACCCGAATCAAATTGCAGGTGCATATATTACAGATAGCGGACAGATCGAACTGATACCGTTATCGGGTATGAAAGACGGCAAATTTGTGATTGAGACCACCCATAATTCCGTTTATTCCGCTTTACATCATGCTGTCAGCTTTAGCGACAATTCCGGCTGGTCGAAGGAGTCCATCGATTTTCTGGCTGCTCGCGGTGTTGTGAACGGGGTTGGAAACCACAAATTCGCTCCATTACAAAACATCACCCGTGCAGAGTTTGTTAAAATAATGGTTGCGGTGGCCGGTGAACAGTTTGACAAAAGCGTTTCCGGTTCATCCTTTACAGATGTAGATCCGGAAAAATGGTATGCTCCCTATATTGAACGAGCTTACTCAGCCGGGATGGTGAACGGTGTCGGGCATGGACGGTTCGCGCCGGACGAGAACATCACAAGGCAGGATATGGCCGTATTGATTGCGCGGCTGGCCGACAAGCTTGGATATACGCTTCCTGTTCTCAATGAAGAGATCGTATTTGCTGATCATACCAATATTTCAGATTATGCAAGGGAGGCTGCGAAAGCTGTCCAACAGGCGGGGATTATCCAGGGTAGACCCGGTTTCATTTTCGCACCAAAGGCAACTGCGACACGGGAAGAATGTGCGGCTATGATTACGACGCTGATACGACTGAAAATAGGGGACGTAAAGACGGACGGTACTATTCCAGCGAAAATCAGATGAAATAATATAGCTTTAAGAATGAAAAAAGTACTGGGATAGAGCATGAAAAAGATATCAATACAGAGCTTGCAAGGGTAAAAATGAAGATGGACGTTAAAAGTAAAGCCAATCAATTCATAAAGTACGTGGATGAGGGATGGTTATGGGAGTATTAACGGTACAGGAGAACAGGATTATATTTCAAAAGAGGGATGAGCTAGCCGTCATCGAGGCATGGGGAGCGGATTGCCTGCGGTTCAGGTCTTCGCCGAATGCCAGACTGTCGGATGAGAACTGGAACCTGCTTGTGCAGCCCCAAACAAGCTGTTCGGCAGTTGTAGAGGGAGACAGGGCGGTCATCACAAACGGAAAGATTTCAGCGGAAATGTTCTCCAGCGGAAAGGTTGTTTTTTACAGAGACGGCAAGGAAATACTGGCCGAACGATCTGAAATGGCTTTCCACATGAAATTCCGCGATTACCGTTCGCTGGGCGGTGATAATCACCGGGCAACCGTTGTTTTCCAGCCCTGTGACAAGTAGCATTTTTACGGGCTGGGTCAGGAGCAGAATGATTGTTTTGACCTGAAAGGTTCAACGAGCGAGCTTGTTCATAAGAATGCCAAGTCCTCCATCCCCTTTGTCTATTCATCCAGAGGGTATGGGTTTCTATGGAACAATCCGGCAATCGGCCGCTGTGAGTTAACCAACAACCATTCCCTTTGGACGGCGAACTCCACGAAACAGATTGATTATGTTGTCATTGCCGGTGATACACCGGCACAGGTCATGACCAAATATGCCGATCTGACAGGGCACGCTCCCAAATTTCCGGCCTGGGCTTCGGGGTTCTGGCAAAGCAAGCTGAGATATGAAGATAAGGAAGAACTGCTGGAGATTGCAAGGGAATACCATAAGCGCGGCATCCCGCTGTCAGCGATCATCATTGACTATTTCCACTGGACCGAAC
>JAEZBW010000547.1 GCA_023426765.1 Bacillota bacterium | reverse complement strand
GCGAAAAATTTTTTAGGAAGCTGATCTGTATTTTTTTGTTACAGCTTCCTTTTTTCTTACCCATTTTATATAATGGAAATGTCAAAGTAAAGAAAAATTTACCGCCAAGTTAGACCGGGCTTAACAGCAGGGAAAGAAAATCACTGTCTTGATCGGTGTGCTTTGTGTTTTAGGGCTGATAACTTATGCGGTGTTTTATGTTAAGGAATTCTTGGATGTGAAAGCTAAAAGAACGATAACCGTCGATGGGATTGTGCTCACAGATAGAAACTCTCCGGAAAACAGGATACTGATCAATGATGCCGTGGAGGTGTCGGCCGATACATGGCAAAACTACAAAGACACCGAGAAGGTGAAAGAGCAGATTAATAAACGTATCAACTCTCTTCAAAATACTTTCAAAACAAAGAATGTAAATAAAATCGCCGGTTTTTTCACCGAAGCTGAACGGGAATACTATAAAGGTATTTTCTCTGAAAATAAAGAGAGTTTAGAACCCTTCACCATACAAAAAAGCTGAATGACAGGCTTGCAGCCTTCACTCAGCTTCTTAATTATCAGCTTTTATGTTAAATTATTCAACACCTATTCCATCTTCTGCAGCACAACCCGTATATATTCCCGTTCTTCAACTGCAGCCACCGATTCAACCACCATTTCCGGGAAAACGCCCTGCATTTCACCCAGGAATTGCTGCCACAGCTCATCATTGGAATAATACAGCTTTATTTCAACAGGCTGATCCATCGCTCCGGCATACTTCTGCTTAGCACTCTCCAGATTGCCGTCGTTCGTATCTTCCCTGTTGTCCAGCTTTTTCTCAATTGCCAGGATGGAATCCAGTGCTTTATTGATGTCGGCTGTCTGTATCTGTATCACCGTGTCGTAGCCATCCATTCTGTCCAATGCCACCCCGGTGAATGCCATCGAATAAATACCTTCATCAGGCACCATGACAACCTTTTCTTCCGTTTTCAGTTCTCCCGAATCTGACATTAAATCAGGACTTGATGGCGCTGGAGCGCTTTTCATGGTTGTCATTGCAGCTCTTTCTACCTGTACATCAGTCGGTTCTGCCACTTGCACGGATGCTGTATATCCTGCATTATCCGCCGCCTCCGACGTAACCATTTGGCCACCGGTGGTTCCCGCGGCCATCATCGGACTTTGCGGGGCAGTATCGCTGCTTTTCTGCATGAAAAGCCCGGAACGAACGACCAAACCCAATGCAATTACAATAACAAAACCCGCTGCTATCTGAGAGAATAAACGAATTTTGACCAATTGTTTCTTTTTAGCCGTAGCTTCTTCTTTTGCCGCTTCCAGGCGCATATGCAGGGAGGCTTCAAACCCTGCCGGCAAATCTTCTTCCAGCTCGCTGCAGGATGACAGAATTGATTTCATCATCGTCAGTTCGCCGGCACAAGTTTCACAGATCTGAATATGCTGTTCAAATTCCTGTTTATCGGCCTGTGACAATTCTCCGTCCAGATACGCCGACAGGTTTTCCAAACATAAATCACAACTGTTCATGAGTCTCCCCCCTTTCTATTCATTATGACGACATAATCCTGAAAAAGTTCCGGCTTTTTTAGAATAACCTGCTTCAAGCCTTCCCTTGCCCGATTGATCCTTGATTTTATTGTTCCCTCGCTGACATCCAGCGTATGCGCGATATCTTTATAGGACAAATCCATTAAATCCCTTAATACCAAAACCTGGCGATGTTCGGCCGATAAAGAATCCATCGCCTGTTGAACCAGTTTTTTCAGCTGCCGTTTTTCAGACAGCTCGTCCGGCCCAGGGCCTTCCTCGGGAAGCTGTATCGGCTGTTCGTTTTCACTGCCCACCGCCCCCTGTTCCATGGATATCACAACGGCTTTGTTTCTTTTACGTAAAAAGTCGGTGCAGACATTCATCGCGATTCTATATAACCATGTGGAGAAGCTGGCTTCACAACGGAATTTCTTAATGGCGACAAATGCGCGGACAAACGTGTCCTGAGCAAGCTCCTGCGCATCCTCCGGATTTTTTGTCATACGAAGAGCAATATTGTACACTTTTTTCTGATGAGCCTGGATCAAAGATTCGAAAGCTGCAATATCCCCCCCGGCAGATAGTTCCACCAGGTTTTTCTCTGTGGCGTCCAATATTTAACCCCCTTCTTCGTCTGAATTTTTCTGTCGTACTCTGGAAAAGTGTACCGTCTGCCATGTGAAACAGTCTAGGCTGTAATTTATCTGAATGAAGCTTTACAAATAAACGTATATTGTACACCATGTATGATTATTGTATAATAAAACTGTTTTGATTTCCATAACTTTTAAAGAAATGTTTCCGCAGCCTGCGCGGAAGATATGCCACTGAGGAGATAATAATGATAAACACAATTCTCGTTGCCGATGACAATACGCTGGATAATGCTATCCTGCGAAATTTCCTATATCCTGAAAGATACAATATCGTTTCCGCTTTAAACGGGCGTGAAGCTCTGGATTTCCTGGAAGGACGCAATATCGATCTGATCCTTTTAGATACGGAGATGCCTGTGATGGACGGTTGCGAATTCATGAAGCAATACTCAAAAACCCCCTATTTCGGGATTATTCCGGTTATCGTATTGACTGAACCCGGACAGGATCATGAAAATGAAGCTTTAAGCCTGTTTGCGGATTATGAGATATTTGATTATGTTTCCAAACCACTCGAGCAGCTGAACAAAGGTATATTTTATAATAAGATAAAAACGGCGATCAAGCACCGCAAGGCCATGAGGGAGCTTACAATGTTGAAGGCGAAACCTCATTCAGGCCAATAATGCTCTATTCACCGGGTGATAGTGTAAACTCTCTGCCAGCTGGGTAAACTTATTACAGGATCTCCCCCGCTAAAGAAGCGGGGACATTACTGCCTCGTTATTTACAATACATAACCTGGCTTTCCAGGCCGGTTCCAGGATTGATACTGAACGGGTAAGTCCTGAAGACCAGCTTTTTCCTTGATGAAGGAGTCATTGATGAAAAATATTATCTGTCGCATACGGTTATCCATTGCGCTGTTCATAGCCAAAGGAACACTTTCTCTGCTTCGTCTGATAGGCTCGGGAGGTACAAGCCTGCCGGGAAAGCTTGCTCTGGCCATATACCCGGAAATCCTGACGGTACTTTCAGGTAAATACAGAATTGTCATGGTCACAGGAACCAATGGAAAAACAACCACCTCCAGAATGATTGAACAGGTTCTGAAGGAGAATCGTATTGTTTATGTAGCCAACAAATCCGGTGCCAATCTGCTGAGCGGCCTTGCAACCACCCTGATATCGGACGTGAAAATGAATGCACGGCCCCGTTCGCAAACTGCTCTTCTTGAAGTAGATGAAGCTGCATTCAGGCTCTCTTCAAAATACATGAAACCTGCCGTTCTGGTGGTGACGAATTTTTTCCGGGATCAGCTGGATCGTTACGGTGAGCTTTACAGCACCTTGAAGGCTGTGCAGGAAGGCATTTCCCGGTTACATGACACTACTCTCGTGCTGAATGCCGATGATTCCCTTTGTGCCTCACTGGGAAAAGATGTGCCTAACCCGGTGATCTATTACGGGATGAATGAAATGGAACTCCCAGGTGAAAATGCACAGTCCGGAAGTCATGATGCTTCCTATTGCATGTATTGCAAGGCCAAATACAATTATCGCTTCCGTTCCTATGGGCACCTTGGGCATTTTGAGTGTCCTGAATGTGGGTACAGCCGCCCTGAGGCGCTGATTCAGGTCAATAAAATCCTCTCTCTTTCGGGTGAGTTTTCCAAAGTGGTTTTCAATACGCCATCCGGCTCGTTTGCTGCACAAATCAATTTGCCGGGTCTGTATAACATCTATAATGGACTGGCTGCGGTTTCCTTTGCAGAAGCGCTGGGCTTTTCACACGAAAAAACCATCCACGCGCTGTCCCGTTTTGAAAGCGGATTCGGTCGGATGGAATCCATCTCTTTAGGAGAAAAGAATATTCAGGTGATACTGATCAAAAACCCAACCGGGTTTAATCAGGTTCTGAACTTTTTAATGACGGTGGAAAATCCCGCCGTGATCGCTC
>JAEZBW010000581.1 GCA_023426765.1 Bacillota bacterium | reverse complement strand
AAGGAAAAAGCATTGAATTATCCGGCATCCAGGGTTCGCATCATGACCTCGGATTTCGGAATGAATTCATCGGCACTGGGGGCAGCAATGATCCCCATCAGGAAAATATTTGGCAAGTAATTTTTATAGGAGGTTGTTACAATGAGTGAGTATTTCAAGAATGTATCCAAAATTCCGTACGAAGGCCCTAAGTCGGACAATCCGCTGGCTTTCAAGTATTACAATGCAGATGAAAAAATCGGTGGCAAAACCATGAAGGAACACCTGCGCTATGCAGTTGCGTTCTGGCATACCTTCCAGGGAAAAGGCGCTGATGTGTTCGGCATGGATGGATCTGTCGTAAGACCCTGGGACAAGGTTTCCGAAAAGATGGATCTGGCAAAAGCCAAGGTAGAAGCCAACTTCGAATTCTGTGAAAAGTTAGGCGTTCCCTTCTTCTGCTTCCATGACAGAGATATCGCCCCCGAAGCTGACACGCTGAAGGAAACCAATGCACGTTTGGATGTTATCGTTGCTGCAATTAAAGACCGCATGAAAAACAGTGATGTTAAGCTTCTGTGGGGAACCACCAATGCATTCTCAAACCGCCGTTTCACCCATGGCGCATCCACTTCCAACCATGCAGGCGTTTTTGCTTATGCAGCAGCTCAGGTTAAGAAGGCTATGGAAGTAACCAAGGAACTGGGCGGACAAAACTATGTTTTCTGGGGCGGCCGTGAAGGTTATGAAACCCTGCTGAACACAGATATGAAGCTGGAACTGGACAATCTGGCCAGATTCCTGCAAATGGCTGTGGACTACAAAAAAGAGATCGGCTTTAACGGACAGCTGTTGATCGAACCCAAGCCGAAGGAACCCACAAAGCACCAATATGACTTTGATACCGCTACCGTTCTTGGTTTCCTAAAAGCCAACGGCCTGGAAGACCACTTCAAGATGAACATTGAAGCCAACCATGCAACCCTTGCCGGCCATACCTTCCAGCATGATCTGCAGCTGGCCCGCATCAACAATGCTCTCGGAAGCATTGATGCAAACCAGGGTGACCTGATGCTCGGCTGGGATACCGACCAATTCCCGACCAACCTTTACGAAACCACACTGGCCATGCTGGAAGTCATCAAGATGGGCGGTTTCACAAAAGGCGGCCTGAACTTCGACGCGAAGATCAGAAGAGCTTCCTTTGAACCCGTCGATTTATTCTATGGACATATCGCTGGTATGGACGCCTTCGCACAGGGCTTCAAGATCGCAAACAAGATCGTTGAAGACGGTAAGTTCGATAAGTTCGTCGCTGACAGATATGCAAGCTACAGCACCGGTATCGGAAAAGATATCGTAGCCGGAAAAGTTGGCTTCAAAGAACTGGAATCCTATATCCTGGAAAACGGTGAACCTGAAATCACTTCCGGACGTCAGGAAATGCTGGAATCCCTTTTCAACCAGTATGTTCTGGGCAGCAAGTAATTAAAACAGATATACAGTATTCAGCTCCTGTTGGGTTTACCTTTCAGGAGCTGTTTTTCTGTTTTTTTATATGAAGTAAACTTCTCACAGAATTCTTATGATTTTCAAAAATTCATGATATAATAAGTGATAAAATGAAAACTTGATTTGGATCACATTTTTATCCTGTGAATCATGGTAAGGTAAAAACGGGTTCAGCGGAAAATGCTTTGTGACAGAGGTTTTCACAAGCCCGGCCCAAAGCGGTTCGCAAAAGCCCTGCGTGGTGGAATTGATGCTTGAAATTATTAGAGCAGTCGCCAGACAACTTGTTTTTTCAGTGTTTCTTGATTACAAGTATATTATTGTTTACTTGTTTTTCTATATGGTTGTCAAGGGCAGGCTCGAATTCATTCAGGGGTTTGAGCAATGCATACCCGGCTGCAGAACGAAAAGGCTGCGCCAGGTCATGGAAGAACTTCTGCTGGCAGGCCTGATATCGGGTTTCACCGGCGGAGTACTTACAGTAACGCTGGGGCTTTATATCGAGCCTGAGGGGCTGCAGACCTTCCTCGTCATCATGGTGGTTCTGGCGCTGATTAATCACCGTCTGGTGAACCCCTCGTATGCCGGGGGAATTCTGTCGTTGTTTGCTCTTTCTTTCGGTTATGATAAGGTTCATGTACCATCGATGCTGTCGCTGATAGCGGTGATTCAGCTTGTGGAAGCGGTGCTTGTCTATGTGAACCGGAAACAGGATAATATCCCGATTTTCATTCATCACCGGGGTGAAATGACGGGCGCTTTTATCAAGCAGAAATACTATGCAGTCCCTTTTGTTTTGCTTTCTTTATCAATGGTTCCATACGCCATATGGCAAAACCAGGTGCGTCTGGGATGGGGGACGATGTTTCAGGCCGGATTGCCGGCTGCTGCTGCGGGTGCGGTCTTCCTGCTGACCGGGGCGATTGGTGTGACAAATTACTCATCCGTTGCCATTTCAACAGCACCTGAAGAGAAATGCAGAAACGATGCCATTAAGTTCCTTGCAGGCAGCCTGATCCTGTTTGTTTTGGCCTTCCTGGCTGTAAAAACAGAAGCCCTGCGGTGGGTAGGAGCGGTATTCGCCCTGGTTTACAGGGAATTGGTTTACCAATATGCACTTTTCCGCGAACGAAAAAATAAACCGCTGTATACCGTGGTGCGCAGAGGGGTGAGAATCCTTGAAATCATTCCCGGTGGAACAGCCGATAAAATGAAAATGAAGCGGGGCGAAATCATTCTGAACATTAACGGAAAGCCTGTTCAGACCGAGGATGGCATTCGCCATGTACTCGCCGGATGTCCCACCTTTTTATGGATGCATACCGAAGATCCCACCGGTCAGATCAAAATCTATGAGCATAAATGTTATCCGGATGGGGTGAAGGATTTGGGAATTATTCTGGTTCCCAGGGAATGGGAGGTCACCTACCAGGTGGACGAATACGAGAACTTCGCCATTATCAGGGACATTGTGGATAAGTTCAGGTTTAAATAGAGGCTGTATGCTATCCTGAAAAGGATGAACGCAAAGTTCATAAAAACAAGTCACCACGCAGATTGACAATTATTTGACAGAGTGTTAACCTTTTAAAGCGGATGATAACTACATACGGGTTTGGCAGTGGATGTGATTCTGCCGCCGGTTATTTTACAGACGAGGTGTTGATATGGATAAAAAGATATACTATTTTGATCACGCGGCGACCACTTATGTGAAGCCGGAAGTATTTGATGCAATGAAGCCATGGTTTACCGAGTTTTACGGGAACCCTTCTTCCATATATTCGTTGGGCCGTGAAAGTAAGAAAGCCATTGAAGAGGCACGGGCGCAGATCGCCTGGTGCCTGAATGCCCATCCGACAGAGGTTTACTTCACCGGGTCGGGCACCGAAGCCGACAACTGGGCCATCAAAGGTGCTGCCTATGCCAGCCGGAAAAAGGGGAAGCATTTGATCACCTCGGTGATCGAACACCATGCCGTTCTTGAAGCTTTCGAGTATCTGCGTAAGGAGGGGTTCGAGGTCACCTATATTCCGGTGAATGAGAACGGGCTTATCAATCCCGAAGATTTAAAGAAGGAAATCAGGCCCGATACTACCCTGGTAAGCATCATGTATGCCAACAATGAAATCGGTACCATTCAGCCCATCAAGGAACTGGCCGCCATCGCACATGAAAAGGGTGCCATGTTCCATACCGATGCGGTGCAGGCGATGGGCAATATTGCTGTGAACGTCAGGGATTTAGGTGTGGATCTGCTATCCATGTCGGCACATAAATTTTATGGACCAAAGGGTGTTGGCGCCCTGTATGTGAAAAAGGGCATCAAGCTGGATAATTTTATGCACGGCGGCGCACAGGAAAGAAACAAGCGGGCGGGAACCGAAAACGTGCCCGGTGTTATCGGCCTGGCAACCGCATTAAAACTGGCTTGTGAAAACCTGGAGGCTTATAACAGCCATTTGCAGAAGCTTAGTTCCCGATTAATCGACAAGGTGTTGGAAAGAATCCCTTATGTCCGGTTAAACGGTGACAGGGAACAGCGCCTTCCCGGGAATGTGAACTTTTCATTCCGTTTTATTGAAGGGGAGTCCCTGCTGCTGATGCTGGATATGAAGGGGATACAGGCATCAAGCGGCTCAGCCTGTACCTCCGGTTCCCTTGATCCTTCCCATGTCCTGCTTGCAATCGGGTTACCCCATGAAATTGCGCATGGTTCATTAAGAATTACCTTTGGGGAAAAGAACACCGAAGAGGATGTGGATTTTCTGGTTGACAACCTGGAAGAGATTGCAGCAAAATTAAGAAGGATGTCCCCGCTATATGAAGACTTTGTAAAGCAGGGCGGCAAATAGGCAGGCAACAGGGCGGAACAACGGACGAGTAAATGGTTTTTTATCAGCATTCTTTCGTATCAGCTGATTGAAAAGGAATGAACAGGGAAAAAATAAGAAGACGGATTTTTTACGGAAAGCTTCTTAGAAATGAAGGTGGTTACTATGTATAGTGAAAAAGTAATGGATCATTTTTCAAACCCCCGGAATGTTGGGGAAATAGAGAACGCTGACGGTGTTGGCCAGGTTGGAAACGCCAAATGCGGTGACATCATGAAGGTCTATCTGAAGATAGAAAATGATATTATTGTTGACGTGAAGTTTAAGACCTTTGGCTGCGGAGCCGCTGTTGCAACCAGCAGTATGGCCACCGAGCTGATCAAGGGGAAATCCATAGAGCAAGCCTCCAAGCTTACGAACAAGGCTGTTGCCGAGGCATTGGACGGTCTTCCGCCGGTTAAAATGCATTGCTCGGTTCTCGCAGAAGAGGCTGTTGCCGCTGCATTGGCAGACTATAGAAGCAAACAGGGCCAGGATATATCCCAGGCTCATCAATGTTACGGCTGCTGCGGAAAATGCGGCGAAGAATTTGATGACTAGGAGACCGTTCGGAAAAGCATGTTTACGAGACGGCTCCGAGGAGACCGTTCGGGGCTCAGACTCAATAGACCGGATTTCCAGTCCGGCTACCAGACGGCAGGCATATGTGTACTAAAAACGGTAAACAATCATTCCATCACAAAAATAGCGGCTGATATGCCGCTATTTTGATAGTTTAACGATTTCATAAGGAGACCATCCCATGAGACTGTTTTATGCTATTGAACTGGATGACAGCACCAGACTACTTCTTGCAGATAACCAAAGCAGGTTGAAGACAAAAGCGCTGCGGGCGAATTTTACCCGCACGGAGAATCTTCACTTAACACTTCGGTTTATGGGAGAAATTGATACCGGCCACGTTGAAGTTCTAAAAAGAATTCAGGATCATATTGGCAGTAATTTCCCATCCTTCGGGCTTGAGTTATCCGGACCCGGCGTATTTGAAAGAGGGCATAAATCCATTGTTTGGCGGGGAGTAAAAGACAGCGCTCCGTTATACAGCCTGCAAAAGGCTCTTGAGCAGGAAATCTGCCTGAACGGTTTTCCGCCTGAAACCAAGGCATACAGCCCGCATATAACGCTGGCAAGGGAATTTGTTTCGGATGACAGCGTGAAAAATGTGCTCAATCTGCTGCAGCCCGTGAACCATCAGTTTTATGTTTCTGCCATTTCGCTGATGGAAAGTACCCGGGTGGATGGAAAACTGACCTATTTATGCCGGTATAGAACGAAACTGCTTCCCGACAAAGCATTACAATAACACATTAACCAGGCATAATATTCTTTAGGAACCAGTTCATTAGACCTGATGAGGCCTTGCAACAGCACCTTAACCGGTGTAGTTCAAAATTTCTGTGAATGTCGGCCGCCTGCCCAATGGCAGTGGATTACACCTTCATTGCATGGCAATGCCGGGAATGGAAACAATGGAAAGGTGACTTGAATGAACAAAAAAGTGATGATTGGTATGAGCGGTGGTGTTGACAGTTCGGTTGCTGCCGCAATATTAAAAAGGGAAGGCTACGAGGTGACAGGCGTTACGATGAAAATCTGGCCTGAGCAACATGGAACCGTGCAGCCCGAAGGCGGATGCTGCTCTCTTTCCGCTGTGGAGGACGCCCGCCGCGTGGCTTTTCAGCTGGATATCCCTTATTATGTGCTGAACTTTCAGGATATTTTTGAACAGCAGGTCATCCGCTATTTTACCGATGAATATCAAAAGGGCCGGACGCCAAACCCCTGTATTGCATGCAACCGGTTTGTGAAATTTGACGCTCTGCTGAAAAAAGCGGTTTCGATGGGAATCGATCACGTCGCCACAGGGCATTACGCCAGAATTGTGCAGGATGCTGCCTCGGGACGCATGCTGCTGAAGAAATCGGTTACCGCAAAAAAAGATCAGACCTATGCATTGTACAACATGACACAGGAACAGCTTTCAAGAACCCTGATGCCCATCGGTGACTATGACAAGGAGACGGTTCGGAAAATCGCTGCCGAATTGGGTTTTGATATTGCCGACAAGCCCGACAGTCAAGAAATTTGTTTCGTACCCGATAATAACTATGGAGGCTTTATAG
>JAEZBW010000532.1 GCA_023426765.1 Bacillota bacterium | reverse complement strand
GAGTTTGCAGTATACAGAAGGAAGCTCGGAAAACCGAAGGTATTCGGGTTATCGGCGAAACAGGCTTTGAAAGCGAAAGTCAAAGGAGACAATGAACTGCTGGAAAAAAGCCAGTTCCCAAGGTTTGAGAAAGAGCTTGAACGCTTCCTGACCGAGGACCGCGGTGCGGTTTTCCTGCAAATCCCGGTGAACCGGATCCTCAGCACCACCGAAGAGATCTACAAGAGCATCGAAATCTTTGAAAGTGCCCTGAACATGAAAAAGGATGAGTTCCGGCAGAAAATGCAGGATGCCTCAAAGGAACTGAGTGCACTGAGAGAGCGTAAAGATGCTGAAATGAAAAAGATCGACCAGGCGGCGCAGGAGGCGTTCGAACATACAATGCCTCTGACCGTAAGCCTGTGGAAGGACATGAAGGCAGCTGCGGGTGTCGTTATAGAAAACTTCCAGCTGACGGTTGACGACATAGACAAAGCCAAACTGGAAGCCACCCAGCAAAAGCTGATGGACGAAGTGACCAGGGAGTTGAAGCTGAAGGGTCAGCTGCTGGCCGAAACCATTCAGCAGAGCATTGAGAAGGAGCTTAACGCTGAGTCTATGAGGCTGATGAGTTTTTCCGATGATGTTGCCTCGGTGGTTGACAATATTCACGGCATGTTTATTGCCGGTTCCCAGCAGCAGAGAACAACCGGAGAGATGGTCGCCGCTGCAACGGCAGCCATTACGGGCCTGGGAGGAATCTGGTCCGGTTACCGTTATGCGGGAACAAAAGGGGCTCTTGTCGGTGCTGTCAGCAGCTTTGGCACTGCCTTCGGCGGAGGGATTATCATTGGCGCTCTTGGAATTCCTCTTGCATGGCCTGCCGTTTTGGCTCTTGGTATCGTCTCCATCTTTACCGGAGGATGGATCACCAAAAAAGTCTTTGGCAAAAGCCAGCTGGCTGAATTCAAAAAGAACTTTACAGCGTCCATTCATCAGGAAATCGATAATCTGCAAAAGAGCAACAAAATGGATGACAAGGTGAGAGCCCAAATCAATGAAGCGTTTTCCAGGCTGAAGGGCAGGGTGGCCAAAGAAGTGGACGCCGTGATTGAAGATACCGAAAACACACTGCGGGATTTAAACAGCAAGATTGAACGGGATTATGCCCTGACCGACAAGGAAAAGGAAGAATTGAATGAGATCAGGCAAAATGTCGGTATTATCGTGGAAAATGCAAACCGCCTGAACGCTCAATTGGCTGGCGTGCTCGACAAATAGTAAAACATACGTGTGCACTTATATGTAAACTTCGTGCAACAGGGTCTATTAGAAGGGAGTAACCGTATGAAGGAAAACCCTACGTTAAAACTGGATGTTGCGTTTGATCATTACCTGAATTTACGTACCAGGGAACAGGCGGCTCATCTGGTCAATGGAGTGCCTGATTATGCATTTTCCATGGATCAGAAGATGCTGCAGGGGCTTCGGGCCATGGCTCCCATCCGCATCTTCTTTGAAGCCTTCACCAAATGGCTTGTACCCTACATGAAGAAGACACTGGCGATGGATTGCGTGGCCGTAGGCCCGAACCAGTATCCCGAGCTTTTTGCCATCGGAGAGGAATGTGCCCGCCGTCTGGGGATCGGGGTACCGCAGATATTCGTTAAATATGATCCCGTCATGAATGCATACACCTTTGCAACCGATAACAACGCCCCGGTGATCGTTTTTCACAGCGCTCTGATCGAAAATTACTCCCATGATGAGATTCGCACCATCATGGGACATGAATGCGGACATATTCATAATCAGCATGGTATATTCCATTATGCGGCAGAGATGCTGACGAACATATCCCTTCAGGCGGGTGCTTCGCTTTTTCCAGGCGCAGGTGCCATCTTTTCCCTGTTAACCTTTGCTGCACGGATCTATCTGTTGCGCTGGGCCCGCTGCGGGGAAATTTCGTGCGACCGGGCAGGGCTCATCTGTTCACCGAACCTGAAAACCGCCATGATGGCACAAGCCAAGCTGGCCTTCGGCGGGGTGGATAAGCTTCAGAACATCAATTTGGATGAGTATATCAAACAGATCAGCCAGTTCCAATCCACGCCCGTCCGTTTTCTCGAATATTTCCGTACGCATCCGCTGATTCCCAAAAGGATTGAGTCGCTGCGTCTGTTCAATGAATGCGAGGTGCTGTATTCCTGGCGCCCCGATCTGAAGACGCCGGGTATGCAAACCGAGCCAAAATCTGAAATCGACCGAAAATGTGAGAGCTTTATATAAGGAGCCGGCTCGGGTGTCCCGAACGGTCTCCCAGGAGCCGGCTCGGGTGTCCCGAACGGTCTCCCGGAGCCGGCTCGGGTGTCCCGAACGATCTTCAGGTTAACAGCGAACTGTAATACAGGAGGATGAACACATGGATAATGATAAAACCATCGAATACCGTGACAAGCCATTTCTTAATGAAATCTGGGTGGACATGGAAAAGGCATCTGAAGAGATCCTGATTATCCTGGATGATTTGATGAATATTAAAAATGAGTTTAAAATCAAGCAGGCTCTTGGCGGCAATTTCGTTGCGAAGCTGCAGCAGCGGGGCAGTGATCTCCGAAAAAGGCTGAGCGATGACTTTTCAATTGTGGTCATCGGAGACTTCAAAAGGGGAAAATCAACCTTCATCAATGCCCTTCTGAAGCAGGATCTCGTCACCACGAACGTCACACCCGAAACAGTGACAATAAACCGGGTTTCGTATGGGGAGGAGCATGCCATCGAAGCAGTGCTGAAGGACGGCAGGCGGATGAAGCTGGACAGAGCGCAGATGGAGCGGGAAAACCTGGACAAAGTTCTTGAAAAGCTTCCGTGCGAGGTGGAATATGTGGATATCAAAGTTCCGCTTCCCGAACTGCAAGGCATGCGGATCGTCGATACGCCGGGTGTCGGTGATCTGCTGAAGCAATTCGATCATCAGGTGAAAGATTACCTGATCTATGCGGATGCGGTAATTTACATGGTTTCTGCGTTATCGCCGCTGTCCGACACCGAGCAGACCTTTTTACGGGCTGCACTGCTGCCGCAGGAGTTTTCCAAGCTGATCATCCTGGTGAATATGCTCGACTGCCTGGAGGATGCCGAAGAAACCAGCCGCATTCTGGACAGAATTCAGACGAAAGCCTCGCAGATATTTCC
Organism: Bacillota bacterium; assembly: GCA_023426765.1. GTDB lineage: Bacteria > Bacillota > Clostridia > DSM-8532 > DSM-8532 > JAAYJG01. Next base: position 3,080 of record JAEZBW010000532.1, on the reverse strand, counting down.
GAATACCAGCGTTTATGGGATCAGCGCTCTGGACGAACTCTGCCGGCTGAAAGGCCTGAAAAGGCCGAATGAAAACCTCTCCGGGCTGCTTCAGGAAAATTTCCTGAAAATGAGGGCAGGCCTCGAAGAGAATCTGATGACAAAGCATGAAATGATACAGCTGCAGCGGGTGGTATCGGTGCTGAGCTTTTCGATCAAAGACCTGGAGAGCCACATCGGCCTGATCCGGGAGGCATTAAACCTGGAGAAGGCAAAGGTTGCAGACTTGATATCCCAATACGAGGACAAGAATTCCGATCTGATGAAAAAGATTGACCGGCACAAGGAGTCCGTGAAAATGGATATCCGTGAAATGCAGGAGGAAGCCGGACGATGGATGGTCGAATTCCTGGACAGGCTGGAACAGGAAATCCGCTCATCCGGGCAGAATTATCCCTTCGAAGGGATTCAGAGACATTTCCACTTTTTCATGATGGATATCACGAAGGAAGCGATGAACGCATGTGTCAGCGCACATCTGGAAAAGCTCTCCGAGCTGTTAAAATCCAAATCCCGGCTCCTGATCGATGAGTTGAACCTTGTCAATGCAACGAATCTGGCGAAATCAACGATCCATGATGTATCATGGACGGCCATTGACAACGGGCTGAGCGCGCTGTCGGTGGCGGCGGACATCATCCCCGGCCTTGGCATGCTGATGGGTTTGGGACAGTTGATTCTGGGCTTTGGGAAAAAGGGCATGGAAAAAGAGCAGCGTCAGAAGTATATTCAATCGGTGCTGGACAATTTCCCGCAGATCCGGAACAGCATCCTGCAGCAGGTCAGCGGTATTTACAACAACATCATCGTCAAGGCCCTTGATATCCTGGACGATGCTTACCAGAAACAGATCGCTGCGTCCTTCGATGCGATCAAACAGGCCCAGGTGATTGCCGAAAGCAATGATCAGGAGAAGAGAGAAATTCTGGAGGGCATTGAAATGGCCGGGATCATCGCCCGGGAAGCCGGCGAGAAGCTGCAGGCCCTCGAGAACAAGTTTTCATCCTGACCTCAGGCTTCTCACAAACCTAAAAAGCTACGCATCTCGTTAATCGTCGCATTTGCCTTTCCCAGGGATTCCTGCTCACAGAAGATGCGGAGCAGCGGTTCGGTACCCGAGAAACGACAGATGATCCAACCTCCGTTTTTAAAGGTAACCTTGCAGCCATCCAGCCAGGTTACCTTTTCTATTTCCTCGGAAAAGACGGGCAGCAGCTTCTTATGAAACAGGATATCCTGCAGCTCCAGCTTTTTATCGGGGGTGAACCTCGTGTCAAATTCGCTCATTTCATGCTTTCCAAACCTGGCTTGAAGCTCTTCCAGGATCGTTGAAAAAGGTTTTCCGATCACGCACATCATTTCAACCAGAAGGGCAGCGGCATAGATGCCGTCCTTGCCGTGAATGTGTCCCCTGACGGTCAGCCCACCGGAGCTTTCACCACCAATGAGCGCGTTCGTCTCATCCATTTTCGCTGAAATATGCTTGAAACCGACGGGAACCTCATAACATTCTTCGCCAAAGCTTGCTGCAAGTTTGTCCAGCAGGTGTGTTGTGGCAACGTTTCTGACCACAGGCCCCTTCCATTTTTTATGCTCATGCAGATAATAATACAGCAGCACGAGGATATCATTGGGATGAATGAACTTTCCACTGGCATCCACAAGGCCTATCCGGTCGGCATCCCCGTCGGTGCCGATACCAAGGTCATACTTTCCTTCGTAAACCATCAGGCTCAGCCTTCTCAGCGTATCGTTCGTCGGGGCGGGCAGCCTTCCGCCGAAAAGCGGATCGTGACGGTCATGGATCACATCCATATCACAGCGGGCGGTGATCAGAATGGTTTGCAGGGATGTTTTGCCAACCCCGTACATCGGATCGAACAGGATTCGGGGCTGCCTTTCCTTAATGGCCTGGATATCTAAAACTGAAAGGATTTTATCGATATATTCGTTTCTTGGATTAATTTCCTGAACAATGCCTAATGTTTTTGCATTGTCATAATCCAGAAGTCGTATGTCATCGGCGGTGATTTTGCCGATTTCGGCCTCGATATCCGTGGTCACTTCAAAAGAAGCGTCGCGGCCGCCTTCGGAAAATACCTTGATGCCGTTGTACTCAGCAGGGTTATGGCTTGCGGTAACAGCCATGCCATACTTTGTGTTGCGGTTTTTAATCGTAAACATGACCAGGGGAGTGGGGGCTTGTTCCATAATCACCAGCGCAGGAATCCCATTGCCGGCAAGCACCTGCGCACACCATTTAGTGGCGGTTACCGACAAAAAGCGTCTGTCATACCCAATCACTACTGGGTAATGCTGCAGGTTTTCACGGATAATTTTATTTGCGAGCCCCTGCGTTAAAAGCTCAAGGTTCGCTCGGGTGAATTCTTCTCCAATAATGGCTCTGAAGCCGCCGGTACCAAACTTTATCATACCAATCCTTTCCGGAACTCTGTCAGATTCTTTTCCGTTCTCAGAATTCCCATGCAGGAAGCACGTTATCTATCAGAAGGTCATTATATCTGATATAAAATTTATCATCAAGGCTCATGCTGTTCATATCCATAGTGTTGCCAGTGGTGCTCATTGCCCTGATTATGTTTTCTATTCCTCAAGGCCGATATTCACTTCAATGGGCCCGAACTGCGTTTGAATATGAACGGCTATCGTCTGGACTGTGCTGATGACAAACAGCATTTGCCGGCCTGAAACAACGGTGGGCAGTGAGGCGGTTATCAGGAGGCCGTTCTCAAGCAAAAGCTGTGAGGCTTGCTGCATCATTCCCTCCACAATCGCTGCCCAAAAACTTCTGGCCTCAGAACCAAACGGGGTCACCGGACAGCTCGGGTCTAAAAACGAAAGCAGTTGGGCGGCCGTTTCAGACGACAGGGAATAGGATACGTTTCCACGAATCCCGCCGCTGAAGCTTACGACCGATGTAATATCCATATCTGTATTCATGTTGTTCTTTACGACAACAGAACCCTTCCTGACATCAGATACCTGATACTGCTGCAGCACTTTGGCGGCTGCGTCAACAA
>JAEZBW010000517.1 GCA_023426765.1 Bacillota bacterium | reverse complement strand
GAGTTTGCCCACCAAATAGCGCACGCCGTCGACGACCGGCTGGTAGGTCAGGACGACCACGTCGGCTGCGAGCAGTTGCATCCAAAACAGGTCGACGACCACGTCGGTCTTGGCCAACTCCCGGGCGGCAATCAGCTCGGCCGGGGTGAAGCGGGCCAGGAACCGGGTGCGGCTCATTTCGGCGGTTGTCGGCGGTGTCGCATCGGCAGGCGGGTTGGCCGCCCAGGCGGTCACCGCGTCCCAGGAGGACGGAAAGGCCAGCATCCGCCGATCCTCGCTGTCGCCGATCAGGGCTACCGGGTAGCCAGGAAATGCCGGACAGAGAGTCACGGCGGCGGCATGGTCGGAGATGATACGCACCGTGTCGGTGCCGACCTCGGTCATCACGTCGTCGCCATCGGGGACACTAACGCCGAGGGAGTCAACCAGATTCCGGGACGTCGCCGAAAGCGGACTGTGCAGGATGATAATATCCATAAACTAACTCCAGCCCATCTGGGCCAATGTCTTGACCTGCGTTGAACCGGCCCCGCCGTTGGGCGGCCCTCCTGTGGCAGTAAGGTTAGGCGTTCCGGTCAGCGTACCACCATAGAAAATGGATGCTGATCCGGCCCCAGCACCGCCTCCCTCTGTAGAATTTACAGCGGTTCCGGCCAAGCCATTGGCCGAAATTACATGGCCAGCCGTTAACGCCACGTTGTTGCGAACAATAGTGATAAGAAGACCGCCCGGGAGACCACCGTCCCCGGCGGTGGCCCCTAGACCCGCAATGCCACCATAAGGGAATGCTGACCGCGACAACAGAGCACTGACGTTGTTGTACGACCCTCCCCCGCCGGGGCCGCCTCCCCAAACGTGACCGTCAGCACCCCCGCCATTAACAGCCGCAGTGCTGGGCGCGTTGTACCGTCCGGCCCCGCCGCCGCCAGTGGCTCCGTTTGACCCGGCAGTGCCGGAGGCCCCTTGATAATTCCCTGTAACGGCAGCGTAGCTGTAAGCACCCCCGACGCCACAATTGGCCGCCGATATGATCGTGCTGCCATATGGCGTCCACGTCGCCCAATCGCATTGCACGTCACCCATTCCGGGGGGCGGGCAGGCATACATGCTCGGGTCAAATATGCAGTAGCCGGTTTGTCTGATCCATCGCAAGAAATCGGCGTAACTGGTGTTTTTACCGGTAAACGTGATGGCCTGCGGGACAAAGATGTCTTTGCTCACAGCCCAGTGCGGCGATCCCGCCGCGCCACGGGCTGTCATTGAGATTGCCCCGGCCGCGCCCATGGACAGGTAGTCAAACAACGGGATGAATCCGCGTCCACGTTGAGCCAAAGTGAGTGAAGCGTTAATTACTCCAGCCCCATACCGAACAACCTGGATCGGACCATCCAAAGCGTTGGCAATGGACGTGGGCGTGCTGATCGTGATGTCGCCTCTGGAGTCATAGAGGCTAAAAAAGTTGACCAGATTAACGCCAGGGGTCCAAACGGCAACCCACGGCTGTTTTGCCGACAGTCGAGATACGCCCATGTTCTAACCCTCATCTCCCGACGCCAGGAACGAGACTGTCGCCAACGTCGAAAGCACCCGCAGTTTGTCCGGGGTGGCGCTGGCGGCGATGAAGATCTTCGAGTCAAGACAGATGGTCTCGCCGGGGGTAAGCGACGTCTTTATCGGGGTCGCTTTGATGGCCCCTGCGGAATTGGTCAGGGTGACGGTGACGTCGGCGGTATCGACCGTGCCGGTGTTGCAGATCATTATTCCGACGATTGCCGCTTCCAGGTTCGCCCCGGGAACGACCCAGTCCGTCACGGTGTTGGCCGCCACGCTCGGCAGCGTCCACGGTTTGAGCGCCATAACCTGTCTCCTTACCCGAGGATGAGGGCCAACTTCTTGGCCCTCTTGAGTGTTGCGGGGAGCGTCACGGTCGCCAGCTGTTGCTGGGACGCCTCCACGTCCACGATCCTGGCCGTGATGTCCGCGATGGCGGCCGTCACGGTTTCCATCGTCGTATCGACCTCGGCCAGCTTGGCGTCCACGGCCGTCGCTTGGTCGGCCAGATCCTCGCGCCCCTGGGCAATGAGGGCGGTTAGGTCCGTCTTGAGGGCCTCGATCAGCGGCACGACCGCTTCGTTGATCCTGGCCAGACCATGGTTCTGGACCTGGGCGATGGCCGATGCCCAATCAACAGACAACAGCTCTAGGGCATGGAGCCGGCGCACCAGGGCAAAGAACCGCGTGTTCAGCTCGGCGGCCGACAAGGGTGTCTTGCCGTCCGTGAAGGCGTATTTTTCCTGATCCAGGGTCATGCCGACCGCCTACAAGGCCACGTCCATCCGCTGGGCCACGTGGAAGGTCTTGAGCGGCGTGGTGGTCGTGCCCTCGATCTGGATCTGATAGGTCGAGAGCGGCAACGCCGGGGTGAACCGCACGGTGCGGCGGATGGTCGTCGCGTCCAGGGTCTGGTCGGTGACCACGCCCGTCAGCAACGATCCGCCGGAAACGAGCTTGAGCGTGCAGGCATGTTTGGCCGCGTCCCAGTTCTCCAGGCGCACCGTGACCGAGATGTCATCCGACGCCGTGGTCAACACGCGCGGCGTGGAGATATGGCGGAAAGACGTGCCCGCGCGCTTGGCGCGCATCTTGGACCCGGACAGGCCCAGGCAGGGCATGATGTCGGCCGTGCCGTTAAACACCGCGCGCAAGCGGCACATGGCCGGCAGGCCCAGCAGCTTGTCGGTGGTGCCTTCGGTGATGGCGATCCACTCGCCGGTCCCGGAGGGCTGGTATTCGAGGGTGAGCGAGGTGGCGTCGGGCTGGATGCGCTCGTGCAGGATGTCGAACACGGCGATGCCCTCGGCCAGGGAAATGGGCGAGAGGTCCACCACCGTGCGCGGATTGCGGAACTGGGCGTAGTACAGGGTCATCTGCAAGTCTTTCGTGAAGTCGCCCTGGAAATACTCGCCATCCGTGGACGAAAAGAGCGTGCCCTGGGAATATTCCGTGCCCTCGACCAGGGCCACGGAATGCGCCCCGCCGGTCACCAGCACGATGGCGTAGCGCCGGCCCGAAGCCACGAACACCGGCTGCACGAACTCGAACAGGGTTTCCGTGGGGCTGGCCTTGATGTCGGCCGCCGCCACGGTGGCCCGGCCGATGACCCGCTCGTGGTTGGGCAGCCCGTTGACGGTGTCCATGAGATACATGGTCACCGCGCCGTCCGGCCCCTTGGTCGTGAAGTTGAGGCCGATCTTGGTCAGCCAGCCGTTCTGGGCGTTGAGCATGGTCTGGGCCGTGACCGAACCGTTTATGGTTTCGGTGATGCTGTCGATGATGGTGTAATTTTCGAGCCAGGCATGGACCCAGACGTCGCGGGACTGGTACACCTCGTGGCCTGGCCAGTCGTAGCCGCCGGACTGCCACGTTTCCCGGTATTGGCTGTCGCCAAGGGAAACGCCGGCCGGCACGGTCCCTTCGAACACGTTTTCGATAACGGTCCCTTCGGACACGTTGCCCCAGTTGGCCCCGTTGGTGCACCACTGCCAGGTGGGGCTGTATTCGGTGCGCACCCGGGTGCGGGTGCATTGCCGGGTGGTGATGCTCTGATACTGGTACTGGGACAGGGACAGCGATCCGGCATAGCCCGTGAGCTTCAGTCGGACGACTTCGTCATAAGCAGGCAGCAACATGCCTGCGGCGTTTTTGATGTTGGTGTCGTAGGGATTGAACAGCGCCAGTTGCTGCTCGGTCTCGCCGGCCCAGGGGAAGCGCGCGCCCATGTAGACATAGGCGTGAAACTCGGCGTTGGCCGTGTCGGAGGCGGCCGTGGTCAGGAAGTTGTCGGCGGCGTATTCACTGTAAGTCGCCGGAAGTTCGAGCTTGTTGCGGATAAGGGCCACCTCGGCCGCGAGCTGGGTGACCAGGCCTGAAG
>JAEZBW010000526.1 GCA_023426765.1 Bacillota bacterium | reverse complement strand
GCACCACCGTCGACCACATCGCCAACGCGGGCGTCATCGAGTCCGGCAGCGGCAAGGTCCGCCTGCTGAAGATCCCCGAGTACCCCACCGACTGGGACCCCAGCCGGGACGCCAACATGCCGGTCTGGGAGGCGCTGCACCACCTGATCAAGGCGCTCTCGGAGCGCGGCGTCGAGGCGGCGGGCGAGCTCGCCGCGAAGATGCCGGACCGCGTCGACGCGATCCGCCAGCTCGCCTACCGTCTGTACACGTTCTGCGAGCGCAAGGGCTGGGCGGAGGACGCACGGGCCTACAACACGATCATCACCTCTTGGTCTCAGGTCGACGAGGCGTCGCAGCTAGTCGGCCATCGCGGCACGCAGATAACGATGGACGTCTAAGGGAGCCGGAACCATGACCCTGAAGCCCTGGCGCGAAGTGGCCGTCCCGCACGAGGACGTCCTCAAGGGAACCTTCCAGCAGGCCGAGTTCGCCGCGGACATCACGCGGGTGCACTCCAGGACGGCAGTTCCGGAGTATCAGAACCCGAGGCTGTTCTTCGAGCGCACCTACATCACCGAGGGCATGGCGCTCCTGCTGAACTCGGTCGTCCGCCGCCTCGCCGGTCTCGGGGGCGATCCGGTCATCCAGCTCCAGACCGCCTTTGGCGGCGGCAAGACCCACAGCATGCTGGCCGTCTACCACCTGGCGAGCGGGCAGGCCCAGGCCCGCGACCTAGCGGGGGTTGGGAGCATTCTGGACAAGGCGGGCGTCACCGAGCTTCCGTCGGCGAAGATCGCGGTGATCGACGGCATCAACCTCTCCCCAAGCCAGCCCAAGGTCCGGGGTGGGATCGAGGTGAAGACGTTCCTCGGCGAGATCGCGTGGCAGCTCGGCGGCCGGGACGCATACCAGAAGATCGCCGCGGCCGACGCCGACGGCACGGCGCCGCCGAAGGAGGTCGTCGCCGAGATCCTGAACGCCGCCTCGCCGTGCGTCATCCTGATGGACGAGCTCGTTGCCTACTTCCGCCAGTTCGGCGACAAGCGGCTCGCGGCGGGGACGTTCGACACGAACATCACCCTCGTCCAGGTGCTCACCGAGGCGATGAAGGCGGCGCCGCGCGCCATCCTGATGGCCTCCCTCCCGGACTCCCACAACGCCGGGGGCGACGAGGGGCAGCGGGCCCTGCGAGAGCTGGAGAACTACTTCGGCCGCGTGCAGGCTATCTGGAAGCCCGTTGGGGAGGAGGAAGCCTTCGAGATCGTTCGGCGCCGCTTGTTCTCGAGGGTCTCCGACGAGCGTGCCAAGGAGGAGGTCTGCCGGGCCTTCGCCGCCCTCTACCGGGACAATCCGGACGACTTCCCGCAGGAGACCCAGACCGAGCAGTACCTGCGCCGGGTCGAGCGCGCCTACCCGATCCATCCGGAGATCTTCGAGCGCCTGTACAAGGACTGGTCGGCCCTGCCGAACTTCCAGCGGACGCGCGGGGTGTTGAAGCTGATGGCGCGCGTGATCCACCGCCTGTGGCAGGACAACAACCGTGACCTCCTCATCCTGCCCGGGAGCCTGCCGCTCGCGGACACCAACACGACCAACGAACTGCTGGCCTACCTGTCGCAGGGGTGGCAGCCGGTCATCGACCGCGACGTCGACGGTTCGAGCGCGGCCGCCACAGCGATCGACACCAGCGAGCCCCTGTTCGGCTCGGTCGAGGCGGCGCGGCGCTGCTCGAGGACCATCATGCTGGGCAGCGCGCCCACCTCGGCGAACCGTCACGTCCAGGGCATCGCGCTTGAGCGTGTCACGCTGGGCTCCGCCCAGCCGGAGCAGCCGGTCGCCCGCTTCAAGGATGCGACCCGGCGTCTGCAGGACAAGCTGTCCTACCTGATGGTCGCCGAGCAGCGGTTCTGGTTCGACGTCCGGCCGAACCTCCGGAAGGAAATGGAGGAAAGGAAGCACCGCTTCGAGGACGTCCAGCATGTCCAGCCCGAGATCAAGACGCGCCTCACCCAGATGTTCGGCACCGGGGTCTTCGGCGGCACGCACGTGTTCGTGGCCAGCCAGGACGTTCCGGACGACCTGGCCCTGCGTCTGGTCGTGCTTCCCCTCTCCGCGGCATACAGCCGGATCACGCCCGACCTCGCTCTGAAGGCCGCCGACGCCGTGCTGCGAACCCGCGGCGAGCAACCCCGCAACCAGCAGAACCGGCTCGTGTTCCTGGCCGCCGACGCGGACACGTCGCAGCGCCTGCGGGACCACGTCCGCACCATGCTGGCGTGGCAGTCGATCATCTCCGACTACCAGGGAAACCGCCTGGTTCTGGACAACATCCAGGCGAAGCAGGCGTCGGAGGCGCTCGAACAGGCCCGGGAGCAGACGAAGCGGACGCTGCGTGAAACCTTCCGCTGGCTCCTCGCCCCCCGGCAAGACGTCAAGAACGGGAAGCTGCTGCCGAACGTGGAGTGGGACGCGCTGCCGGTCTCGGCGCAGGCGCCCAACCTGTCGGCCGAGATCGACAAGGTGCTCCGGGAGAACGAGCTGCTCATCCACGAGTGGGCGCCGATCCACCTCAACAGCCTGCTCAAGCTCTGGTTCTGGAAGCCCGAGCAGGCCGACGTCGGGGCGCTCGACGTCTGGCAGAAGACGTGCCGCTACCTGTACATGCCGCGTCTCAAGGACGAAGACGTCTACCGCAGGGCGGTCGCCGCCGGAGCGCCGAGCACGGACTTCTTCGGGCTGGCCTACGGCAGGGAGGAGGGGCGCTACAAGGGGCTGACCTTCGGGACGGCGACGACGCCGATTCTCGACGGCACGCTGCTGCTGATCGACCCGACGCGCGTCCCTGCGGCGGAGCCGGAACCCGCACCCGTTCCCGACGTCGTTCCCGGTCCGTCCGCCATCCCGATCCCGCATTCCACGCCGACCGTGTCCTCCCCCGCCGGTTCCGAATCCAGCGCCGCGGGCCGTCCGGCAGGGGTGCAGGCGAAGATGTTCTACGGTTCCGTCACCCTGCCACCGCTGACCGCGGTCAGCGAGTTCATGACGGTCTACGAGGAGATCGTGCAGCTGTTCACGCAGCGCCACGACACAGCGGTGACCATCACCGTCGACATCCGCGCGGAGACGACGGGGGTGTTCGACGAAGCCACCCAGCGCGCCGTGCGGGAGAACGCCCGCGTGCTGAAGTTCGGGTCCAGCGAGTTCTCGGAGGAATAGCCGGGAGCACCGTTTCCGCCGACGGGCCGGTGAGGAACTCCGCTGAAGCACAGGGAGAAAGGCACGATGCCCAAGCACCCGGATCCGACGGTTCGTCGGGCCGTCCGCATCCTGGCCATGGTCGCCGAGCTGCACAAGCGCGGCTACCAGCGCATCCGCGCGTGCCCCGCGGTTGCGCCGAGCGGTTGCCATTGGCGCTGCACCATCGGTCCCGCCATGCTGTTCCACCGCGACCACGGCGCCGCCCCCAAGGACGTGGTCGTCCTTGACGACGTGCCGCAGTCCGCGCAGCTGCTGGCCCGGTACACGACGGGGCAGGAGAACCGGTACTTCGACTGGGCCGACGCCGCGGCGGACGACGCACGGGGCCTCGCCGCCAGGTTCCTCGAAAGGTTCTCGACGATCGCCGGATACGGCAGCGGGTGGGACTACGCCTACGCGGGCTGGTTCCAGCGGCTCCTGGGCCTCGCCGAAGCGGGCTACCTGCCCCGGGCGCTGTGGGATCCCATCGAGCCCTTCCCGCGCGACCACATCCCGGTCGACGACTTCCGTCCCGAGGAGTGGAAGCGGCGCGACGAACCGCCGCCTGCCCTTCTCCCAATGCCGCCACCGGGCGAGCTCCAGGAGGATTGGTGGAACTGATCCTGGACGCGTCCTCTGGTGCGCTTCTTCCCGTTCATGGAGCCGATGCATGATCCCGCCGCTGCCTGTTCCGTCGGACCTCTCGGACGCGCGGCTGCCCGAGCCTCTTCGCTCGAAGGCGGCGCTCGGCCGGGCAGAGGTGCTCGACGCCCTCCGCGCCACGCCCGAGTTCGCAGGGGTGATGAAGACATGGCTCGAGGGCGACGCTTATAGGGCGACCGGCTCGCGCAAGGTGCTGATG
>JAEZBW010000521.1 GCA_023426765.1 Bacillota bacterium | reverse complement strand
GGGTATGGGACGCCCGGTACATAGGAACCGACGAAGCCAGGCTGCGGATGGAAGAGGTTCTGGGAGATGAAGCTGATATCCTTGAGCTTTTTGAGCAAAACCCCTTTGAAGCCTTTATTGAAGTTAGAATCGATCTGAATAAAATGGATAATGTACTGGAGCAGCTAAAATATATCAAGGGAATTGCCTATGTGCGTGATAACCGTGAAATTCTGCAGCAGCTTCAGGATATCGCGAAAGTACTGGAAGTTTTAATCCTGGTTATGATCGCCGCAGTGGGTGTAACGACCATGGTGATCATCTCCCATATGGTTCGTCAGGCCATTTATCAAAACAAGGATCATATTTATACGTTAAGGCTGCTTGGAGCGCCAAACCGGTTTATCGGCTTTCCGTACCTGCTGGTCGGGATGATACTCACCCTGTTTGGGGGAGGGCTGGCATCCCTGTCCATTGTTCTTTTATTAAGAGAGGCATACGGTCAGCTGGGCGGTATCCTTCCGTTCATTCCGCTGCCTTCGCTGGAAGAACTGGTGATGTGGCCTGTTACAGCAATTATGGGTTTCAGCATCATTCTGGGCCTTTTGGGCAGCCTGTTTGGAATTACGTCTGCAAACCGCGAAAAACGATCCTGAGTCAACTGGGACGGTTCTATTTGACTTAAAAATTATGTTAAATAGAACCGCTCAAGTGCCAATGACTTATAACAACGGAAGCGATTGCTTGCAATCGCAACACACCGTTATATCGAGGCGGGAGATATGCTCGCCGCCTGATTAAGGTAATCGGTACCCGCCACCTATAGAGGTGGGGGACATCGGGCCTCGTTATAATTCCAATGATTCAAAGTTCCACCTTCAGAAATCCGGTGACGGCTTGAATACATCACACTCCCATACCCCCCGGTTCCGTTGCATCGGAATCGGGTTTTGCTTTTTCGAAGGACACCCGCTAACTCTACTGGGGTGTGAACAGTAACGCTCTTTTTGCTATCCTATCAGAAGCCTATCAGGCTTTTCTTTTCAAGAATCCATCAGTATGGTACAATGATACAAGCTGAAAATGGAAGGAGCTTTACATAATGCTAGTTACGGTTTTGATGTTTCTGTTGATAGCCTTCTTCCCGCGCTTGATGGTTCTTCTTGTAAAAAAGGTTTCTTTTTTAAAGATGCTGGGACCTGTGTTTATGTGTTATTTTGCGGGAATACTCTTAAGCTTTCCCTTAAAGGCCCTGGGGGCGGATATTACCCTCGCATCAGACTTTTCATCGGTATTAATCTGTATTGCCATGCCGCTGGTTTTGTTCTCGGCGAATCTGCCAGCATTAAAAAAGCTTGCCAGGCCGATGCTCATTTCATTTGCAATGAACACCGCAGCGATCATGCTTGTTTCTGCCGCGGCTTTTTTTCTTTTACGCAACCAGCTGCCGGATGCCGTGAATATCAGCGCCATGCTGATCGGCACTTACACAGGCGGAACACCGAACATGTTTGCCATAGGGCATGGCATGGGTTCACCGCTGGAACGGATTTTACTGTTGCAGACAGCCGATATGATCGGTGGCGGGATATACCTGCTGATGCTCCTGTCAGTACTTCCCCGCATCCTGAAAAAACTGCTGCCCGAATACAAATTCACTGGAAGCGGTGATGCCGAACAGACAAAGCTGTATTCAGAACAATTCAGCGGAGAGAAGCAGAGTGTCAAACCGTTCAGAGACTTTCTATCCAGGGCGAAAACCGTGTTACTGGCTTGCGTCTGCGTTGCTGTTGCAATGGGAATTGCTCTGGTGATCCCCAGCGGATATGGGAATGCCGGCCTTGCAAAGCTGGGAGAACACACCGCGATCATCATGCTGATCGTAACCAGCCTTGGAATAGCGCTTTCTTTTATAAAAAGGGTCAGAAATGCCAGGGGCTCTTATGGCTCCGGACAGTATTTCATCCTGATGTTTTCCATGGTCATGGGGCTTTGCTTTGATCTTTCAGCAATTGCACAAGCGCTGCCTGTTTTGGGCATGCTTTTGTTGATCCAGTTCGGTACGATACTGGTGCATATTCTGCTGTCAGCAGCAGGAAAAATAGATTACCATACCATGATGATCACCTCCACGGCCGGGGTGTTCGGCCCTGCGTTCATCATACCGGTGGCGAAATCCCTGCGCAATGATGAAATCGTATTGCCAGGTATCCTGTGCGGAATCCTGGGTTATGCCATTGGAAACTATCTCGGGCTTGGTTTTGGAGGCCTGATAAATCTGTTATTCTGACATTTTGGATTGCAAAATTCTTTTTTTGAAAGGATGGACTTATGGATAAATTATTGGAAAAAATTTATACGATTTCTCCGGAAGAACTGGAACAATACAATAAGTCACTGATGCTCGGAAGCGGTCAGCATGGTGTTTGCTTTACAAAAGGCAGCGGCATCCGGCTGTTTGATATCCAGGGGAAAAGCTATTACGACTGTACCTCCCAGGGCTGGGCGCTTTATCTGGGGCACGCCAATGAAGAAATCCGTCAGGTTGTTCATGAACAAATGGGGCTATTAAGCCATTTGAACCAGAACAGTGAAAGCCTTCCACGTTACGCACTGGCGAAGAAGCTGACTGAACTGGCTCCGGCCAATTTAAACCGGGTGTTGTTTACCATTGGCGGAAGCTCCGCCATAGAAGCTGCAATGAAAATAGCCGTGAAAAATGTAAAGGGAGCCCGAAGCTTTGTATGCCTGAAGGACGGATATCATGGCACCTCGCTGACCACCGGCGCCGCATCCTGGATATCCACAAAGGCTGCAGGGATATTCACCGGTTTTAACAGTTTCCTGAGCATTTTGAACAATGTTTTCGTTCGGGTACCGAACCCTTATCTGTATCGCTGGACCGACACCGCAAACCCCGAGGATTGCATCGACTATTGCCTGAAGGCGGCCAGAGAAACCATATCAGGCGGTGTTAACGGCCCTGTTGCCGGGTTGATTGTTGAACCTTTACAGGCCAGTGGAGGGCAGATTCCGTTGCCGCCGCGTTACCTCAAGGGGCTTCGAAAAATTTGCGACGAGTTTGGCTGCCTTCTGATTTTTGATGAGCTTCAGACCTACTGCCGA